>NZ_JAKDLJ010000457.1 GCF_030452865.1 Pseudorhodobacter sp. | reverse complement strand
AACGCGACCCGATGAAAGGAAGAATGATGAGCGGATTGTTGGCGTTGCTGGACGATGTTGCCGCGATTGCCAAGGTCGCGGCGGCCTCGGTCGATGATATCGCGACGGCGGCGGCAAAAGCGGGGTCAAAAACCGCAGCGGTGCTGATTGACGATGCCGCGGTGACGCCAGCTTATGTCACGGGGCTGCGGGCCAGCCGCGAGTTGCCGATGATCTGGCGGATCACCTTGGGGTCGTTGAAGAACAAGTTGCTTTATCTGCTGCCCGCTGCACTGTTGTTGAACAGTTACGCGCCTTGGCTGATCACGCCGCTTTTGATGTTCGGAGGGGCGTATCTGTGTTTTGAGGGTGCTGAGAAGATTTTGCACTCGGTTTTCCCCCATGCAAGCAGCGATGTGGAACAGGACATGACCCCGCGCGACCCGACCCGGCTGGAGGCGGCGCGGGTGGCGGGTGCGATCAAGACCGATTTCATCCTTTCGGCGGAAATCATGACCATCGCGCTGTCGGTCATCCCCGATACCGCGCTTTGGATGGAGGCGGCGACGCTGGCGCTGGTCGCAGTGGGGATCACGGCGGTAGTTTACGGCACTGTGGCGATGATCGTGAAAATGGATGACATCGGCCTGCATCTGGCCACAACGGCGCATCTGCCCGCAACGCGGGCTTTCGGGCGCGGCCTGGTGGTGTTCATGCCGCATCTGCTGGCGATCCTGTCAACCGTTGGCACGGCGGCGATGCTATGGGTTGGCGGCAATATCATCCTGCATGGGGTAGAGGAGCTGGGGTGGGGCTGGCCTTATGCGCAGGTGCATCATCTGGCCGAGGCGGTGGCGCAAGCGATTGGGCGTTTGCACGGCGCAGTGACGTGGTTCGTCACAGCATTTTGTGCTGCGGTTCTGGGGCTTGGCCTGGGGTTGCTGCTGATCCCGGTGGTGACGAAGGTTCTGGGGCCACTGATCGCGATGATAAGCGGTGCGGAGCAGAAACCGCATTGAGCGATGTTCAACGTCATTCTTTTGCCATCAATTTGCACAGAATGAGAGCGGACAAGCGGAAAAGGGTCATCCATGATTTTCTTGTTCGGAAATACCGTGAAAGGCGTGAAGCTTGTGACCCAAGACATTCCGGGCGGGTTACGCATTACGGAGCCGGCGATGAAAACCATCTCCGTCGGTCGGATTTTTGGCACAGCTCTTGCCCTGTGTTTTGTCGCGATCGGCATCGGCGTGCTGTTTGTTTCTGACGCGGCGATGCCGGGGGCAGGGATACTCTTGAGGGCCACCATTGCCACAGTTTTTACGCTGTTTGGTGGTTTTGTGCTTTGGGCAATGTGGCAAAACCTGTCGTCCGTGCTGGAGATCGACCTCGATAAATCCGAGCTTCGGCACTGCTACATCAACGGCAAAGGCAGGCACAGGTCCAGCCGGACCATTGCTTTTGCCGATGTGAAAGGCGTGTTCACCGAAGGGCTGGAGGTCTATCAAGACCCGTGGATATTTGATGAACGCTCACGGCTGATCATCAGTTTCCGGGGCCGCAACGGGCGGCTTGATGCTCTGACCGGCAGCACCGACGAAATCACGGCACTACGCGATCTGATCCTGACGCAAGCGTTGAACCGGCAGGCGGCACCTGTGGTTGACGGGGTGGGTGCGTTTGTGGATCGGGCGAAATGGCAATGGCGGCAGCGGGCGATGTGAGGGGGGGCCGAAGATCTGCGATGCTCGGCTAAACGGATATTCGGATCAGCAGGGCCATTGCTTGCCTTCGGGAAGTGAGAAACCGACCAGCAGAATTTCCCGTTCAACAAACGGTCGTTTTTGGAACGGTCTGGGCTTTGTTAAGCGGGTTGAGCACCGTGCTTTTTCGCTACATGCCTTCCGAAATTGTCCAGCACGCCCTGCCAATCCGCCCGTTCCTCGTCGCTGGGAATTTTCGGGTCCGCGTTGAACGTCTGCCGGACGACAGTGCCAGCGCCGTTTTCGGAAAACTCCACGCGGATAAGTCGGTCATCATCCATCTGCCGCCATTCGATAAGACGGTTCAACTCGATCCGGGTGTAGGTAGCTGCAAAATCGAACCCTGACTTGCCATCTATGGCTTCGATACGCAGCTCAAGCAGCCCGCCGACCTTCAAGTCGTTCGATGCTTTGATCGTATGCCATTCATCAGAAGTGTCCCATTGCAGGATGTCATCAGGGTCATTGAAGGCCCGCCAAACGACGTTGATCGGCGCAGGGATTTTGGTTTCAGCAATAATTTTCATAGCATTAGAATTTCATGCTACGAGGGAGCCGTCCACCGCTGATAAACCTTGCTATCCTTATCATCGTTCCACGAGCGTTCCAAAAACGCTCCTTTTTGGCACAGGCAAAAACGGCGCTGTTTTCCGCCGTCAAAAACCCCGTTCAAAACCTAAGCCGTTGTTGAAGGTTTTTGCCTTTCTTAAGGTGGCGGCGCTGCGGCATACCCAAAGGGTAGCCGCAACCCCGCCGCCCCTAATGGCAACCTTTACAACCCCAACATTGCCTTCGCCTTCGCCACAGCATTCTCCGCCGTAATGCCGAACTCCTGATACAACCGCTCCGCTGGAGCGGATGCCCCAAAACCCTCCATAC
>NZ_JAKDLJ010000075.1 GCF_030452865.1 Pseudorhodobacter sp. | reverse complement strand
AATCATGTGCTGTCCTACCCTGACCCGAACGTGGTGATCGGGCATAAGCTGACCATCCTGCCGGTGGAAATCGTGGTGCGCGGCTACCTTGCCGGGACAACGGGTACTTCGATTCTGACGCTCTACAAGAAGGGGCAGCGCCAAATGTACGGCCACCACCTTCCCGACGGGTTGCGCGACAATCAAGCACTGCCCGCACCCATCATCACCCCCACGTCCAAAGCCTTTGACGGTGGCCATGACGAACCGCTGACCGCCGCAGACGCCGTCTCGCAAGGATTGCTGACGCAGCTACAATGGGATCACATTTCTGCAGTGGCGCTGGCGCTGTTCGCGCGTGGGCAGCAGATGGCAACCGCGCGCGGGCTGATCCTTGTGGACACAAAGTATGAATTCGGCACCGACACCGCTGGCAACATCCTGCTCGCAGACGAAATTCACACCCCCGACAGTTCGCGCTATTGGCGCGCCGATGGCTACCGGACTGCATTGGAAAATGGCACTCGCCCACCGTCCTTCGACAAGGATGTGATCCGCGCATGGGTTGCCGCCCGATGCGACCCCTACAGTGACCCGATTCCGGACATCCCGCCGGAAATGATTGCCGCAACCGCCCAAACCTATATCAATGCGTTTGAGGCTATCACCGGCGAAACCTTTGTCCCCGACCGTGCAGGCATAAGCCCGCTTGCCCGCATCCGGCAAAACCTCACACCGTATTTCACCTGACATAACGCAGGTTTGCGCTAGCAACAGCACCGCGCTATACAAAGGCGGAACTTAAAACGGGAACACTGACATGATCCTTTGTTGTGGCGAAGCCTTGATCGACATGCTGCCCCGACAATCCTCTACGGGTGAAAACACCTTCGCTCCCTTCGCTGGTGGTGCCGTATTCAATACCGCCATCGCCTTGGGCCGACTTGGCGTAAAAACCGGGTTCTTTTCTGGCCTTTCCACCGATCTGTTCGGACAAATCCTGACCGATACGCTTGCGGCCTCCCATGTCGAAAGCAGCTTTGCCGCCCGCTCACCACGCCCCACCACACTGGCTTTTGTCAAACTGGTGGGTGGTCAGGCAACCTACGCATTTTATGATGAAAATACCGCTGGGCGGCTGTTGTCGATTGCCGATCTGCCCAACCTTCCCGGCGAAATCTCTACGCTGTTTTTTGGCGGCATCTCGCTGGTCAATGACCCGGCCGCCAGCACCTATTCGGAATTGCAGACGCGCGAGGCACCAAAACGGGTCACAATGATCGACCCCAACATCCGCCCAGGTTTCATCACCGATGAAACCGCCTATCGCAACCGCATCAACGCAATGATCACCCGCGCCGATATCGTGAAGCTAAGCGACGAAGACCTGCGTTGGCTTGAAGGCGCGGGGGAGATGGCAACCTTGGGTAAAAACCTGCTGAGCCGGGGCCCGAAACTGTTGTTCATCACCGAAGGCGCCAGCGGCGCGCGCGCCATCACCGCAACGCAAAACCGCTTCGTCGCGGCGACCCGCGCAACGGTGGCCGATACCGTGGGCGCCGGTGACACCTTCAACGCAGGGGCCTTGGCCGCCTTGCATGACGCTGCCGCGCTGACCAAAGACGCTATCGCCAATTTGCCTGATGCCACCCTCGACGCCGCCCTCGTCCGCGGCACACGCGCTGCAGCAATCACCGTTTCCCGTCCCGGCGCAAACCCACCCTGGGCGCATGAACTGTGAGGGCACTTGTGCAACGGGTTCACCACGCTTCCGTCTCGATCGCGGGTTCCAGAATCGAGGAAATCGGCCCCGGTCTGCTGATCCTGATCTGCGCCATGCAAGGCGATACCGAGGCAGAGGCAGACCAGCTCGCCTCCAAAATCACCAGACTGCGGATCTTCAAGGACGCGGCCGGCAAAATGAACCTCGCGCTGAAAGACATCGGCGGCAGCGCCTTGATCGTCAGTCAGTTCACCCTTGCCGCCGATACCTCACGCGGCAACCGCCCCGGCTTTTCCGCCGCAGCGCCCCCGGACGTTGGCAGCCATCTGTATGAGTATTTCTCGAAGGCCATGTCCGCACAGGGCACCCCCGTCGCTAATGGCAAATTCGGCGCTGACATGGATGTCACCCTGACAAACGCAGGCCCGGTCACAATCTGGCTCGATACAGCGCACTGAACCATTCGTCTTCTCTGCGAAAATATCCTCCGGGGGTGAATTGGCCTCAAGGCCAAGAGGGGGCAGAATGCCCCCTGCCCTCTGCACCGACAAAACCCGTTCAGGTCCAGTCCCAAGGTCGGATGAACTGCCCCAAAACGGCTGTCACAGCGGCATCATCCACGCCCTCCGCCCGTGAAATCCGTGCCACAAGCCCGCGCTTCTTATCCTCAACCACACTTTCCACCCGCACCGGCAGGCCCGCCTCCTGCAAGGCCGCGTCATAGATCCGGGTGATCGCCAACCGGCGCAGATCAGGCTTGAACACCTTGCCCACAGCGGTTTTCGGTAATTCATCCAGAATTTCAATTACTTTCGGCACCGCCGCGCGTTCGTGGATATGCTCACGGGCAAAATCCATCAACTCGGCGACAGTCACCTTCGCGCCGGATACAAGCTCGACATAGGCGCAGGGCAGTTCGCCGGAATGGGCATCGGGTTGGCCGATCGCGCCAACCATCGCAACCGCCGCGTGACCAGCCAATGCCTCTTCGATCTCTGCCGGGTCGATATTGTGACCGCCCCGAATGATCAGATCCTTGGCCCGCCCGGTGATGAACAGATAGCCATCCGCATCCATCCGCCCCAGATCGCCGGTGCGCAGATAGATCCCTTCAGCGAACAAATCCTTGTTCTTGTCCACTTCGGTATAGGTTGACCCGGCAAACACCCCCGGATTGGCGACACAAATCTCCCCCACCTGATCGATGGCGCATTCCTTGTACCCGGTCTCCCCATTGCGGTTCAGGATGCGGACCTGGGTATAGGGCAGCGGAATCCCGACTGAGCCGATTTTCTTGTTCCCCTGCGGTGGGTTGCACGACACCAAACAGGTGCATTCCGTCAGCCCGTAACCTTCGATAATCTCCACCCCCGTCGCTTTTTCGAACCGTTTGTAAAGTTCGAGCGGAAGCGGGGCAGAGCCGGAAAACGCGCCGCGCAGGCTGCTGACATCTGCATCGACCGGGCGCTGCATCAACGCGGAAAGCGCAGTTGGCACGGTGATCATATAGGTGATCTTCCACCGCTCTACCAATTTCCAAAAATTGTCGAAAACGCCTTCGCCGCGATAGCCTGCGGGGGTCGGGAACACCACATGCGCCCCACTTGCGATCATCGACATCAGGATCGGATAAATCGCAAAGACGTGGAACATCGGCAGCGGGCAGATCACCACATCGGATTGTCGAAACATCAGCTTGGCGCCAAGCCAGCCGTTATAGACCATGCCGGACACCTGATGCTGCGCCACTTTCGGCATTCCCGTAGTCCCGCCGGTGTGGAAATACGCGGCCACACGGTCTTCGGTCACATCCTCGAATGTCAGCCGGTCGGAGGGGTGCATTGCCATTTCAGTTGCAAAACTCTTGACCGTTGCATTGTGGGAAACCGGGTTTTTCGGGCGGATCAGCGGCACGATCCAGCTTTTCGGCGGTTTCAGATAGCGGCGCAGATCAACCTCCAGCACCGTCTTGACGCCCGGCGCATGGCGCACCGCTTCGGCGACCTTTTGCGGCAGATCGGTTTTCGGGAATGCGCGCAGCGTTACCACAACTTTCGCCTTGGTTTCCCGCAGGATGGAGCTGATCTGATCAGCTTCCAACAGCGGGTTGATCGGGTTCACAATGCCCGCCACTGCCCCGCCCAACACGGTCACCGCCGTCTCCGTCGCGTTCGGCAGGACAAAGGCCACCACATCCCCGGACCCGACGCCAAGGCTGCGGAACAGGTTGGCCGCTTGCGTCACCGCCGCGTGATACTCTGCCCAGGTCAGGGTTTCCGCGGGGGTTCCGGGGCCGGATTCCAACTGGAAGGTCAACGCAGGTTTGTCGCCATGCGCGTCGCGCGCCCGGCTGAGAAATTGGTACATCGACTTCGCGGTATCCCGCTCTGCCCATGGCTTTTCGGCTTCTATCGCGTCCCGCGTCTCCTTCGACACAAAATTCGTCATGCGTGTTCCTCCCCCTGTCATCAGCCAGCGACAATGCCGCCAGCCTTCAGTTCACTTTTTTCAACGATGCGGGTTTTTGGTCCTCGTCGCAAGCATAGACCATGCTGGCCAACGCTACGTTAAAGCGCGCCGCCAAGGCAGGACCGCGCGGCGCAGCAAGAATACTATGCTTCAAATGCAAAAGGGGCGCCATTGGCACCCCTTCCGAACGGAGACCCGATCTTCATGCCTGTGTAATACGCAGCATCTGGCCGGGATAGATTTTGTCAGGATGCGACAGCATCGGGCGGTTCGCCTCAAAAATCTCAGTGTAGCGATTGGCATTGCCAAGGGTTTTCTTGGCAATCGCAGACAACGTATCGCCTTTCTTCACTTCGTGAAAAATCGGCGCTTTGCCGGCATCCGGCACATCGTCCTGCACCTCGGCCACGCCTGCGACATTGCCGACGGCGAGGATAACCTTTTCCTTGACCTCCTGGCTGACCGCTTTGCCGGAAACGACAACCTTGCCATCATCGGCCACCTTGATATCCAGCCCGGAAGTATCAAGCCCGAGGTTCTTCACCTCTTGCTTGAAAGCATCTTCCTTCGGCAATTCTGCGGCTTCGGCTTTCGATCCGAACAGCGATTTGCCTGCGTCTTTCACAAAGCTCCACATTCCCATGTCAGTCTCCTGTTACCTTGGGGCGGCTTGCCCCCGTTCCGGGGCGCAGTATGGCGCAGGATCATCGAGGCGCAATCACCGAATTCTTCTGCGCCGGGGGAATTGCCGCAAGATTTTCCCCGAAAAGCGGGTTGGCAAGAGGGTCAGGCCTGCCCGTCAGTGAACTGAAGCCGCGCCAGCCGGGCGTATAGCCCACCTTCGGCCACCAATTCATCATGGCTGCCCGTCGCAACGATCCTGCCATGTTCAAACACCACAATCCGGTCCGCCTTTTTCACCGTGGCAAGGCGGTGGGCGACAACAATCGTGGTGCGGGATTTCGCCAGTTCATCCACCGCCGCCTGCACCGCACGCTCCGATTCCGCATCCAGAGCACTCGTCGCCTCATCCAGCAGCAGCACCGGTGCATCGCGCAGGATGGCGCGCGCAATCGCGATCCGTTGCTTTTGCCCACCGGAAAGCATCACCCCGCGTTCGCCAACAAAAGTGTCATACCCTTCGGGCAATGCCATCAGGAAATCATGTGCAGCGGCGGCCTTGGCGGCGATTTCAATCTCCGCGTCCGTGGCTTCGGGTCGACCAAAGCGGATGTTTTCGCGCGCCGAGGCACCAAAGATCACCGGATCTTGTGAGACAAGCGCGATGTGATGGCGAAAATCCGCCCGCGTCATTTGCTGCAAATCGACTCCATCCAGCGTCACCCGCCCTTGCTGCGGGTCGTAAAACCGCAAGATAAGCTGCAAGATCGTGGTTTTGCCGGCGCCGGACGGCCCCACCAAAGCGACGGTTTCACCCGGTTGCACCCATAGGTCCACCCCGTCCAGCGCACTGGTTTCGGGGCGCGCCGGATAGTTGAAATGTACGCCTTCAAACGCAATCGCACCCTTCACCGGTTGCGCAAGCGCTGCGGGCTGCGCCGGATCGTTTACGCTGTCTGTCGCGACAAGCAGGTCCACCAGCCGCTCCGTCGCACCCGCCGCGCGCTGCAATTCGCCCCAAATCTCTGACAAGGCACCCACCGCGCCCGCGACGAGTACCGAATAGATCAGGAACTGGATCAACTCTCCCGCACTGATCACGCCGGTGCGCACATCGCGCGCGCCGACCCACAGCACGCCGACGACCCCAGTGAAAATCAGGAAAATCACGATCACTGTCATCAGCGCCCGCGTCCCGATCCGCTTTTGCGCCGAAAGATAGGATTTTTCCGTCATGTCATCAAATCTCGCGCGTGAGCGGTCCTCATGCGTGAAGGCCTGGACCGCTTGCACCGACAACAGCGCCTCGGAGGCATTGCCGGAACTCATCGCGATCCAGTCCTGGTTTTCCCGGCTCAACACCCGCAAGCGCCGCCCCAGTACCACGATGGGGATGATGACCCCCGGCACGATCAACAAAACCAAGCCGGTCAGCTTGGCCGAGGTCAGCAACAGCGCCACCATCCCGCCGATCAGCATCAACACATTGCGCAGCGCAATGGAGGCGGATGACCCGATTACTGACAGGATCAGCGTGGTATCGGTGGTCAAACGGCTGAGCACCTCACCCGTCATGATGCGTTCAAAGAACGCGGGGCTCATCCCCATCACCTTGTCAAACAGGGCTTTGCGGATATCAGCGACCACACGTTCACCCAACCGGGTCACCAGATAATAGCGCGCGCCGGTGCCAAGCGCCATCAGCAGCGCCAGTACCAGGGCCGCGAAGAAATACTCATCCAGAAGCTGTGAATTAGCCGCGTTGAAGCCGTCAACCACCCGACGCACCGCCAATGGCAGCACCAAAGACACGGTGGCGGTCACCACGAGTGCTACACCCGCCCCGGCGGCAAGCCCGCGATAGGGGCGCAAGAACGGGGCCAGCCCGCGCAGCGCGCCGACCTGCTTTGACTTTTCGCGCTCTTCCAGCATCTCGCCGCCTCGTGCCATGCGTTCTTGTCCTCTTGCTCTCCGGGCTTCACTTATGCGCAGCCGCGCTTGCCCGCAAGCATCCCATTTGCCGCGCCCCCTTTCCCTCGCCCCAAGGCTGTGTCAGTTTCGGCAACAACAAAAGGGGCCACCATGACCGAATTTTTCACCACATCCGATGGCACCAAAATCGCTTATTCGGTGGCGGGGACCGGCACCCCGCTGCTCTGCCTTGCGGGCTTGACGCGCACGATGCAGGATTTCGACTACATGCGCCCGCATCTGCCCTCCTGTCAGCTGATCCGCATGGATTATCGCGGGCGCGGGCAAAGCCAATGGACCGGTGCGGCCAGCTATACCGTCCCGCAGGAGGCCAAGGACGCGGTTGAATTGCTCGACCATCTTGGCGTCGCGAAGGCGGCGGTTCTGGGCACTTCACGCGGCGGGTTGATCGCGATGATGCTGGCGGCGACGGCACATGACCGCCTTCTGGGCATCTGTTTCAACGACATCGGGCCGGAGATCCACAAACCGGGGTTGGAAAAGATTATGGATTATGTCGGCCGCAACCCGCGCGCCAAAACCCACGCCGAACTTGCCGCCGCCCTGCCGCGCAACATGCCGGGGTTTGCGAATGTGCCCGACAGCCGCTGGCTGGAGGAAGCGCGCCTGCATTATACAGAAACCCCCGAAGGGCTGCGCATCACCTATGATCCGGCCTTGCGCGAAAGTTTCCTTGCCGCGTTCAAGGGGCCGGAGGTGGATCTGTGGCCATTGTTCGAAACCTGCGCCGGCCTGCCGCTGGCGCTGATCCGAGGTGCGAACTCTGATCTGCTGACACAGAAATGCGCCAATGAAATGCGCCGCCGCCAGCCGGATATGGCCTTCATCAACGTGCCTGACCGCGCCCATATCCCGTTTCTGGATGAGCCGGAATCGGTGGAGGTCCTGCGGGATTTCATAGCGCGGGCTTCAAGCCGCTAGAACTCCGTCCAGACCGCGAGTTTCATGCGCGGCGCTTTCGGCCCGACTACGCCGACCGAAGGCGACAGCACCAGATGTCCGCGCCCAAACCGCCACGCCACGCCCGGCTCCAGCCGCAGCGTGCGGGTGTTAGCTTGTTGCCATGCCTGCGCCTGCGCCATGACCATCAGCCGGTCATGCGGTTTCAGCCCAAAGGCCAGATCCAACTTGTAAGCCAACCCCGCGCGCAACCAGTCGTTCGTGACAAGGCGTTCCACCTGCGCTTCAGCCGCAAACCAGCCCTCGCCCCAGCCGGTGACAAACCCCTTGCCCCAAATCAGGCCCACCCGTGCCGCAACCTCGGTCTCGCCTTTCAGCAGCGGGAACACTGCGGCGGCGCGCGCCTCGCGCATCTCCATTGACAGACCCACAGACAGAATCGAACCACCTGCCCCACGCCAGACGGGCCGCTGGATGAAAGAGGTAAGATCGGGCAGGCGCCGCCCGCGCGGCATCGACACCTCCATCCCCATGGTCCAATCGCCGCGCAGGCCATATTCCGCGTAAATCTGGCTGCGCGTCTGATCGGTAGAAACCGCGATAAAAACCTGTCCGGCCTGACGCGGCCACGCACCGGCATAAGCCGTTGCGGTACAAAACCAGCAGACAAGCGCCAAAAGCCACCGCATCCAGATGCTCCTTTGCGCCAGAATGGCAGAAAAATGCTTAACGAAAGGTAAACCCAGCTTGTCGTTGACCTTTGCCGCGCCACAGGTCAGCAATAGGCGCAACGCCCCCATGACCGGAAACCGACACATGCCAACAATCGCTGATATCGAGGCCGCCGCCCGCCGTCTGGAGGGCCGCGCGCGGCGCACACCTTTGCTGTCCTCACCGTTTCTGGATGAGATCGCGGGCCGCCGCGTCTTTGTGAAGGCGGAATCGCTGCAACATACCGGCTCATTCAAGTTTCGCGGCGCGTGGTCTGCGGTTTCGGCACTCGACAAGGACATTCGCCGCAAGGGCGTCATCGCCTTTTCCTCCGGCAATCATGCACAAGGTGTCGCATTGGCGGCAAAGCTGCATGATATCCCGGCGGTCATCATCATGCCGAATGACGCACCACAGATGAAGATCAGAAACACCCGCGCATTGGGCGGTGAGGTCGTGCTCTACGACCGCGCAATCGAGGACCGTGATGCCATTGGCGCCCAGCTTGCCAAGGCGCGGAGCCTGTCGTTGATCAAGCCGTTCGACGATATCCGCGTGATCGCCGGGCAAGGCACCACCGGGCTGGAAATTGCCGAACAAGCCGCCGAACAAGGCATCGCGCGCGCCGATGTGTTGGTGTGCTGCGGTGGTGGCGGCTTGACCTCCGGCATCGCGCTGGCGCTGGAATCGCGCGCCACCGGCCTGCGCGCCCGCCCGGCAGAGCCTGCCGGGTTTGACGATGTGACGCGCAGCCTTGCCTCTGGCACCCGACAGCACAACACCCGGCTCTCCGGGTCAATCTGCGATGCAATCGTGACGCCAACGCCGGGGGAATTGACCCTGCCGGTGATGTCGCGCCTGTGTGGCCCCGGTCTTGTCGTCACCGATGACGAGGCGTTGCATGCCGTCGCACTCGCATGGTCGCGCCTGAAGATCGTGCTGGAACCGGGAGGTGCTGTCGCCCTTGCCGCCGCCCTGTTCCGCAAGGATCAGATTGAGACGCCGGACGTGATATGTGTCGCAACGGGTGGCAATATCGACCCTGACGTTTTCGTCAGAGCACTGACCTATCTGGGATGAACCGGCAAACGGCCACCAGCAGAAGACTCCAGACAAGAGAGGTTGCGGACCCAAACGCCGCATGCGGCCCTCACGGCAGGAATCGCGAAAAGGTCGGGAATACCGGACTAGGTCGATGAGGGCAAAGCCGCTATCATCGGGCTTCCTGATTTTTGCATTATCCATTTCCTTTTCGCTGCCACGACCAAACCTTCGAGCCGTGGTCCAACCCGTTTGGTGACCGCAATGAGTTTTTTGCCTGCGACCCAATTCACGCTTGCCAATCCCGCCACCATTGCCTTTGTCGTCCTGTCGTCCGTCGGCTACGCAACCGTTACCATCGGGCTCAAGATGGGTTCGGCGTCGATGACCGCGCTGTCGATCACCGTGATCCTGATCGGACTCGCCGCAGCGATGTTTGGTGAGATTACTGCCCTGCGCAGCGTCGCCCTCGGCCCGATCTACATCGCGATTCTGGGGATGGAGACGTTGATCGTGATGACCTACACCTGGTACATCGGTGAGGCGCTGTCCGCTCGCCAAATTGGCGGGGCGGGCATGGTCATGTTCGGCTTGCTGTTGGTCAACACCTGACGCTTTGGCTTAGGGCAATCTCTGACCAACCTCGCACCGCCAAGAGTGATCGTGACAACACGGCGCAAGCACATCCAGTCACAGCGACCCGTCGGCGCGCTCAGTGATCACCGTTCCGTGCAGAGCAAAACCTGCCGTCAACGCGCAGCCGAACGCTCGACCGCAATTGCCAAAGCAACAAGCGACGGCAAAGTCGTGGCGGACGGTTGGTGTCCTTATGCCCGCCGCACCGGGCAGCGTAGGCCAAGCGGCAAGGTTCACCCATCCGCATCAACATGCCTGCCGCAGCATCGACCAGCAGACATCGACGCGGACTTGCAACCATCCAACATCAGAGCGAGACTAGCGGTCTTACCCGGTTCCGGTGAAACGTGAAAAGCTGCAAGATTCCAATCTGCGATCATCTGACACGCGACAATGATCAAGCGACGCTTCGGACGGGCCCCGCCTTGTGGCGAGCCAGGATTGGCGCTGTGTTGCGGTTTTACGATAATGACCTGCTCTCATCGGGAGATGCAAAGCCGCATGTTCTGCCTCGTGGCAATGCGCCACCCGAACTTCCGGCAAAGGAGCTTGAGTGACCCAATCGCCGCGCCTTGCCCTTGGCTTCATTCTGGTGACCATCACCCTCGATGCGATCGGGATCGGCCTGATCTTCCCGGTGATGCCCGAACTGATCGAGGAGGTCACGGGCGGAACGCTGGCCGCGGCGGCGTTATGGGGTGGGGTGCTGTCCACCTCCTTCGCGGTCATGCAATTCCTGTTCGGCCCGGTACTCGGCTCGCTGTCGGATTGGTACGGCCGCCGCCCGGTGTTGCTGTTGTCGCTCGGGGTGATGGCGCTCGCCTATCTGATCATGGCGCTTGCACCGACGATCTGGCTTTTGCTCGCCGCGCGCCTCGTCGCCGGCATCGCAGCGGCGACCCAATCCACAGCCACGGCCTTTATTGCCGACATCAGTACACCCGACCAGCGCGGCCGGCGTTTCGGCCTGATCGGGGCGTGTTTCGGGATCGGATTCATCCTCGGCCCGCTGATCGGCGGGCTGGTCGCCAGCATCGACACCCGCGCGCCCTTCTATGCCGCCGCCGCGATGGCGCTGGCCAACCTCATCATTGGCCTGATCGTGCTACCGGAAACCGTAACCGCTCGCACCCGCCGCGCTTTCACATGGTCGCGCGGCAACCCGATCGGCGCGTTGAAATCACTGACCGCTCTGCCCGGCCTGAAGCGCCCGTTGCTGACGTTCCTGATCATAGCCGTCGCGATGAACGTCTACCCGGCGATCTGGGCGTTCTACGGCAAGGCGCGCTTTGACTGGGACACGACCATGATCGGACATTCGCTTGGCGTCTATGGTGTCAGCTTCGCGCTGGGGCAGGCTTTGCTGGTCGGCCCGCTGATCCAACGCTTCGGGGAGCACCGAGCAGCATTCCTCGGCATGTGGGTCGATGTCGTCTCGCTCACCGCGCTCGGCTTTGTCACATCCGGGGCGCTGGCGCTGGCGCTCACTCCCATCACGGCGCTCGGCGGTGTGGTCACGCCAGCGATTCAGGCGCTGCTGTCGCGCCAAACACCAGACAACGCGCAAGGAGAGTTGCAAGGTGTGCTCGCCTCGCTCAACGCACTTGCCATGATCACAGCACCCTTGATGATGACCGCCACTTTCGCCGCCTTCACCGCCCCCGATGCTGCCATCTTTTCCCCCGGCGCGCCCTTCCTGCTTGCCGCCATCCTGATGGTCGCCGCCATCGCCTTGCATGTCGCGAAATCACGCGAAACCCCAAGCGGTTCCCCTACTCTACCGCCATCTTCTCTGTAAAAATATCCCACGGGGG
>NZ_JAKDLJ010000456.1 GCF_030452865.1 Pseudorhodobacter sp. | reverse complement strand
CACAATGACCACGATCGCAGGCCCATGCGCCAAACCGGAATCTGAAACTCCGCCCAATAAAGGTTCAACTGCGCGCCGATCAGATCGACGTTTGGCCAATGCGTGTGCTGGATAAGGCTTCGCGACGAAACCTTCAAAGCCTCGGTCAGGGTTTCATCGAGGGGCAGGGGGGGCAGATCACCGGCTTCGCGCACTTTATTTTCTGCCTGTACAGCAAGCGCGTAATCTTTGGCGATCAGCGGAAAAACCGTTTTCCATTCGTCCTCGACCTGCCCCCCAAGGATGGAAGTCATCGAGGCCTGGCTGTCGAGATCGATCACCAAAACCTTATAGCCATCCAGCGCCGCGGCCATTGCCAAATGAGCGCATGTGGTGGTTTTGCCTGATCCACCTTTGAAATTGGCAACAGCACAGATTTTCGCGGGCTGGCCTTCGGGGCGGTAGGGACGGTACTCCTTGGTCGCCGATCCCTCGGCTGCGAAATGGTCCCGCAACGTCAATACTTCTTCAAGGGTAAACCACTTTGCTCCGGCAGCGCCTTCGCCTTGCGGCAGATTTTCATTGGCCTTCAGCACCCGCCGAAGATGGGCGGGGGCAATCGGAATAAGGTATTTCGTAATTTCCCAAATCGAAAACTGTCGAAGCCGCTTTTTGCCATCCGGGGCATAACCCCGCTTTGCCAAATCATCCCGGCCACGGGCGCAAAAGGCTGCGGCTTTTGCGAATCGTGTGGTATCAACTCTCGCCCCAAGCTTTTCCGCCGCTTTCGCGGGATCGAGATTCTGGTAGGCGTTCAAGGTGATTTCAGGTTTCTTGCTCATGTCTCGCTCTTTCCGGCCATGTGCGGCTTATAGGCTTCTATGCCGCTAACTATCGCACATCCGGTGAAAGGTGGGAACTGCCTAAAGTGATCCGCCTGGAAATGCATAATTGGTTTCGCCGCGAAACCAATTATGCGGATTCTTCAAATTCAAGAACAAGATCGTCAGCCCCAAAAGGTATGAATCTCTTTCAGAGCTTTATATGCTTTGACCTTACAATAATCCGTTATATCAACGTGGTACATAACTATCAGCACCAGTATGCAGGATGAATGGCACCCGTATACGGGGCGATAGGTGCCCGTATACGGGATGAAGGGTGCCCGAGTCCGTGAGGAGCAGAACCCATGATCGGGAAGCAAAAACCTCCTCAAAAGCCCTGATTTCATCCGAATCTGGCAAAGAAGGCTGAGATGCGCGGCCGATTCGGGGCAGAGAAACTAGATAGCTTAAGTGCAAGATCGGAAAGGCACCCATCTACGGGACCAATAAAGCCATCGTAAAGGTCCCAAGTCAGGTCTTGCCTCTGGGTGCCTTATCATGGATTACTAATGCATAGGATTCGCAGGTCAGCCGGTGAAGTAAGATGCAGCCACAGGTGCTTAAAGGCTCGCTTCGGCGCGAGTCGGTCAAAAAGAACGTCGCCGCGATTCATGTCAGCGGCAAGTTGACCCTGTTGCAGCGCAAGCTGTCGAACGTGTTGCTGTTGAATGCCTATGATACACTGATCAGCCAAACCAAACACCAAATCGATGCACGCACCCTATCTCTGATGATCGGCTATAACTCCAATGACATGGAAACCCTGCGCGCCGCGTTGCGCGGATTGGCCGAGACGGTGGCCGAATGGGATATGCTGGATGAGAAGGGCAAGCAGGAGTGGGGTGTTTCCAGCCTTCTGTCATATGCCAAGTTGAAATCAGGAGTTTGTGAATACGCCTATTCGCCGGCATTGGCGGAAAAGCTGCATGACCCCAAGGTGTTTGCGCTGATCAATTTGAATATTCAGAAACGCTTTACCTCGGGGCATGGGTTGGCGTTGTATGAAAACTGCTATCGGTTTGTGCGGACCGGCAGCACCGGTTGGTGGCCAATCGAAGTGTTTCGCCGCCTGATGGGGGTGGAGGACAGCAGCTATTACGAGAGTTTCAAGCACTTGAATGCGAAGATTATCAAGCCCGCGGTGGAGGAGGTGAACCGGACCTCGAACATTGAAATCACGGCGGAGTTTCAAAAGCAGGGCAGGGCGGTCAGTGAGGTTCGCTTTTTAATCCGCGAGAACAAGCAGTTGGCGATGTTTGACATTGACGATGACGCTGCCGTCCGGGCGAGCGGAACGTATAAACGGCTGATCGGGCTGGGGGCTTCAGACCGGTTGGCGCGACAGTGGATTCAGGAACATGGTGAGGAAGCGGTCGCCGAAAAGCTGACCTTTGTCAGCGAGCAGAAGCATGTGAAAAGTCCTGTGGGCTATTTGCGGGTCGCATTGGAAAATGGGTTTGACACCACGGGTTCCACGCCAGAGGCGCCGCCTTCCGCAGAAGCGCTGGAAGCTGCGCGCAAACGGGCCGCAGATCAGGCCCGCAAGGATGTCGAGGAGAACGCGCGTTTTGCCGCGAGGGATGATCGCAGACGCCGTTTTGCCGCTGTGGAGGCTGCATCCAAACAGCGCAACCCAACCCAGCGCGATGCAGACAAGCGCCTGTTCATGGGTCAGTTGAGCGATGATCTGGACCGTGAGGATTTCCGCCGCAACGGTTGGTCCAGCGCGCTGAATGCAACGGCCATTTTTGCTTTTTGGGAAGACCTGAAGCCGGGGCTGTTCG
>NZ_JAKDLJ010000455.1 GCF_030452865.1 Pseudorhodobacter sp. | reverse complement strand
GGACTCGAACCTCCACGCCTTGCGGCACACGGACCTGAACCGTGCGCGTCTACCAGTTCCGCCACCTGGGCAGGTGTCGTGAGGGGCGATGTAAAGCGGGCGTCATGCACTGTCAACGGGGGTTGATCGGGAAAACACCTAAATCCGCATTTTCCGATTCAAGGCAGCCGGTTGCGCGGAATCCAATGGGTTTTGTTGCTTGTCCGAAGGCGCTGGGGGGGGTATGCAGACAAACGAAGGCACTGCGTTCCAGATGGAGGCAAGACGGATGAGCAAACTGGTCACGATCTATGGCGGTTCGGGTTTTGTCGGGCGTCATATCGCGCAGCGGATGGCCCATGCAGGTTGGCGGGTGCGGATCGCGGTGCGGCGGCCGAATGAGGCGCTGTTCGTGAAAACCTATGGTACGGTTGGCCAGTTGGAGCCGGTTCTGTGCAACATTCGCAATGATGCCTCTGTCCGCGCGGCGCTGCTTGGCGCGGATGCGGTGGTCAATTGCGTCGGCACCTTTGACAGTCGGGGCAAGAATAGTTTTGACGCGGTGCAGGCCGAAGGTGCAGGGCGGGTCGCGCGATTGGCGGCGGCGGAAGGGGTGCACAATCTTGTGCAAATCTCTGCCATCGGTGCGGAGATCGAAGCGGCAAGCCAATATGCCCGCAGCAAGGCGCAAGGCGAAGTGGCGGTTCGGGAGGCGTTCCCAAATGCGGTGATCCTGCGGCCCTCGGTGATTTTCGGGCCTGATGATGGCTTTTTCAACCGCTTTGCCTCGCTGACCCGATTTGGCCCGATCCTTGCGATTGCTGGCGGCAACACCCGGTTTCAGCCGGTCTATGTCGATGACGTGGCAGAGGCGGCGGCGAAGGCGGCAATGGGTCAGGCGGCCCCCGGCATTTATGAGTTGGGCGGGCCGGAAACCAGCAGCCTGCGCGATCTGACCCAAGCGATGCTGGCGGAAATTCAGCGGCGGCGATTGGTTGTCAACCTGCCGTTCTTTGTGGCGCGGATCATCGCGGCCCTACTGGATTTCGGGTCTTTCGTGACGGGTGGACTTGTCCGCAATCGCATCCTGACCCGCGATCAGGTGGCCTCGCTGCGGGTGGATTCCGTGGTATCGGACGGAGCCAAAGGGTTCGCCGATCTTGGCATTACGCCTACTGCGATGGAGGCGGTTCTGCCGGAATACCTGTGGCGTTATCGCCCGTCCGGGCAATATGCAGCCATCAAGAACAGCGCCAAAAACCTGCACAAAGCCTGACTCCGGGAAGCACATATCATGGTCGACACGACGATTGCCTCGCTGTTTCTGGGCGTTCTTGAAGGTTTGACAGAGTTTATTCCGGTTTCCTCCACCGGGCATATTTTGCTCGCGGGGCATTTCATCGGTTTTGAAAGTGCGGGGAAAACCTTTGAGGTCGTGATCCAGCTTGGTGCTGTCTTGGCGGTACTGTCGGTTTATGCCGCAAAACTCTGGGCGTTGTTTTCGGCGGCTCCGCATGACCCGGCGGCGCGGCGGACCATTCTTTCGGTATTGATTGCCTTTCTGCCAGCGGTGTTCATCGGGGTTCTGGCGCATGATTTCATCAAGGCGGTGCTGTTTGAAAGTCCGCGCCTGATTGCAGTGATGCTGATCCTCGGTGGCATTGTTCTGGTCTTTGTCGATCGGATTGCGCCACCGCCCCGCTATGAGGATGCGATGAAATTTCCGTTGGGGATGTCGCTGAAAATCGGCTTCATTCAATGCCTTGCGATGATTCCGGGTGTGTCGCGTTCGGGTGCGACCATTGTTGGGGCGTTGATGCTGGGGGCAAGCAAACGCGCTGCGGCGGAGTTTTCGTTCTTTCTGTCGATGCCGACAATGGCCGGGGCATTTGCCTATGATCTTTACAAGAACCGTGACGTGCTGGACGCGGGGGCTGTCAATGAAATCATGATCGGCTTTGTCGCAGCTTTCATCGCGGCGGTTCTGGTGGTGCGTTGGCTGCTGGGCTATGTCAGCCGTCATGGCTACGCGCTGTTCGGCTGGTGGCGAATCATTGTAGGTTCCGTGGCGTTACTGGCACTTTCGCGGGGATATTGAGGTATTAGGTAAGCAATGGTTACCTAAAAATAGGAAAAAACGGCAACATAACTGACCTTCTACGCAAAATAGTGCCATTTAGGTAAGCATTACTGACTTTTATTCCCTATGTGACCGTGTACTAAGGCCGTCTTAGCTGATCCGTCAAAGGGAATAACTAGATGGCCAAAGAACGGATGCTCCGCTTCGTGACGGTTGATCGGGAAATGCCTGAAAAGCGCACATCCGATCTACGCTCCCAGGATTTCCATGAGATTTACCGGCAGTTCGCTGCGGACAAGGCCGCCGAACAGGCAAGCCGGTGCAGCCAGTGCGGCGTGCCGTTTTGCCAATCGCATTGTCCGTTGCACAACAACATCCCCGATTGGCTGCGCCTGACCGCCGAAGGCCGCTTGCAAGAAGCGTATGAACTGTCGCAAGCCACCAACACTTTTCCCGAGGTGTGCGGTCGTATCTGCCCGCAGGACCGGCTTTGCGAAGGCAATTGCGTGATCGAACAGGCCGGGCATGGCACCGTGACCATTGGCGCGGTGGAGAAATATCTGACCGATCTCGCTTGGGAAAACGGCTGGGTCTTGCCGATCA
>NZ_JAKDLJ010000074.1 GCF_030452865.1 Pseudorhodobacter sp. | reverse complement strand
ACGGTTCCGAAAAGCTCATGAAATTGCTGGTGGCCGGGGGTTTCAAGGCAGGGTCGATTCACGGGAACAAAAGTCAGAACCAACGCGACCGTACCCTGACTGAGTTCCGCGAAGGCAGCCTTGATGTGCTGGTCGCCACCGATGTTGCAGCGCGCGGGATTGATATTCCGGGCGTGCGCCATGTCTATAACTACGACTTGCCGAACGTCCCGGAAAACTACGTCCACCGCATCGGCCGCACTGCGCGCGCCGGGGCTGACGGTCGTGCCGTTGCCTTCTGTGCGCCTGCCGAAATGGGCGAATTGAAAGATATCGAGAAACTGCTGAAAACCTCCCTTCCGGTGATCGGTGGCGCGCCTTGGGGTCTTGCCGATATCAAAGCCGCGCCAAAGCCGCCGCAACGCGGTCAGCGGCCGCAAAAGCA
This sequence comes from Pseudorhodobacter sp., assembly GCF_030452865.1. Classification (GTDB taxonomy): domain Bacteria; phylum Pseudomonadota; class Alphaproteobacteria; order Rhodobacterales; family Rhodobacteraceae; genus Pseudorhodobacter. The sequence goes on along the minus strand of NZ_JAKDLJ010000074.1, from coordinate 11,633 downwards.
GGGGCACGGTCAGGGCAAACCGGCGGGCCGCAACGCGCAAGGCAAACCCAAGGCGAAACCCCAGGGCAAACCGATGCGCGGCGTTGAAGGTGGTAATACCGCGCCGAACAAGCAGAATCACCGCAGCCCGCGCCCGCAGGGTCGCAGCAATTTCGCATAAAAGATTCCCCGGCGGCAGTCCTTGTCGCCGGGGTTTCTTCGTCCCCTACTTCGCCTCGTCTTCAAGATTCAGCTTCATTTCAAGCAGAACCTGCTGGATCGACAGCGTTTCGCGCAGCAGGCGTTTCGCCTCATTGATCGAAATCCGGCCATCGGCGATGGCGGTGTTATATTCCCCCATCAACATCGCAAACCGCTGCGACAGCGCCACCACATCAGAATTGATCCCCGCCGAATGCGCGTTCCGCTTGGTGCCGTCATAGGCCATGGTGATGCCACGCAGGTCCGCCAAGGCGCTGGTGACATGGGGGAAACTTGCCGCCGCCTCCAGTGCTGCTACGACATCGACGGGCATGAAACGGTCCGCATGCTCTGCCGCGTCAGAATAATAGCGTCCGATCGTGGCCTTGGATTTCCCCGACAATTCGCAAGCCGCCTCGATTCCTACATCCTTGACCAGCGCCTCAGTGTGTTTTTTCAGGTATCCGTTATGCTTCATGTCTCAGGCTCTCAGGTTTACAGGTCGAATGCAGGGGAAATCATTATTCCTTTTCCCATTAAGCTGCCCTTCAGGATTTGTCATCCATGAATTCGGTTCCAGTGTGTGTTGGAACGGTTGTGAGTGGCCAGTGCCCCCAGCATTGGCACGGGTGCTGTCCGCCGTGTCCTTGACCTTGTTTTCGGGGTGCGACGGATTTGTCCGGCGCGACGCGGCGGGCTTGCCTGTTTTCGGTCAATGGTGCTTTGGGGCTGGTGTTCGTGCGGCAGCGCGGCCCGGCCCCGGTTTTTCTGCCGATGCGCGCGGTCAGGGACTTCCCCCTTGATCACGCGCACCGACCGGGGCAAGAAGTCAGGCATGGCAAAGCTCTATTTCCACTATTCCACGATGAACGCGGGCAAATCGACGGCGTTGCTGCAAGCCTCGCACAACTACCGCGAAGGCGGCATGGTGACTTATCTGATCACCGCACAGTTGGACAAACGCGCGGGACAAGCGCGCATCGCCAGCCGTATCGGCATTGCGCAGGATGCTGACACGTTCTCGGTTGGTGAGGATTTGTTTGCCAAGATCAATGTCAAATTGAATAGCGGCCCTGTCGCCTGCGTATTCATTGATGAGGCACAGTTTCTGAGCAAGGCGCAGGTCTGGCAACTCGCCCGCGCGGTCGATGACTTGAATGTGCCGATCATGTGCTACGGGCTGCGGGTGGATTTTCAGGGCAACCTCTTTCCCGGTTCCGCCGCATTGCTCGCCTGGGCGGATGAAATGCGCGAAGTGCGCACGATTTGCCATTGCGGCAAAAAGGCAACGATGGTGGTGCGCAAAGACCCGGATGGTCAGGTGCTGCGCGAAGGCGACCAGGTGCAGATCGGCGGCAATGAAACCTATGTTTCACTGTGCCGCCGCCATTGGCGTCAGGCTGTGGGCGATGGCTCTGGCTGACGACCGCGAATGGCGATCATCGCACCCGCAATGGCGATCATCCCCATGCCGATCACCGCATGGATCGACAGGGATTCATCCCACAAGACCCAGCCCCAGAATGCCGCGAGTGGCAAGGCGAGATATTCAAAGACCGACACCCGGCTTGCCTCCGCAATCTGGTAGGCGCGCACCACCATGCCGATCCCCAGAAGCGATCCCGCCGCCTGCACGAAGGTCCAGCCGTAGAATGAAGCCGACGGCCAGACCCAGCCGCGCAGCATGAACCCCTCTGGCCCCGCCGGCACAGGCACCGGGAACAGCGTCAGCCCGACAACCCCGATCAGGCCGAAGGTACCGAGCGCCAGAAAGAAGCCCAGGGTCAGCACCTCCGCCGATTCGCCTTCGCACCATTCGCGGGTGGCGACATTGCCCAAGGCGTAGAACACCCCAGCCAGCACCGGCATCAAAGCGGCAAGCGACGCACCCTGCACTGCCTCCGGCCCCAAGACCAGTGCCACACCGGCAAAGCCGACACCAACCGCCAGCACGCGCACGATGCCAATGGGATGGCCATAAACAAACCGGGTGATGAGCAGTACGAAAATCGGCGCGGTGAACAGGCCCGCAGCCACGACCGCCACCGGCAAGAACGCCAGTGCCCCGAAATAGATCAGCATCGACACCCCATGCACCGCCGACCGGGCCACCACCCCACGCAGCCTTTTCGGGCGCAGGCGCAGCGGCAGGAACGGCAGGCTAATCAGGACCAGAGAAACCGCCATCACGGTCCGCAGCAGATGGAATTGCCAAAGCCCTGCCTCCACCGCGATCACCCGCACGAAATTATCGGTGAACCCGATCACCGTGGCAAAGCCGAGCACAAGGGCAGCGGCGATCAAAAGCGGGTCGGTTGTCAATTTCATCGGCGCTGCCTTACGGTTTGCTCTTTACCGCTTCGGCCAAATACGCCGATGATGCTAGACAGAAAGCGACATCGGTGGGAGGATTTGATGGGTTGGCTGGCGGATGAGACGGGCTTGGGGCGCTGCGGTGCCAATCATGTCGCGCTGACGCCCTTGATGCATCTGGCAAGGGCGGCGGATATCTTCCCTGACCAGACGGCGATCATCTATGGCAAGACGCGCCGCAGCTACCGAGAGTACCACGCCCGCGCCAGCCGCCTTGCCTCCGCCCTCACCGGTCTGGGCATTCTGCCCGGCGATGTGGTGGCGACGTTATTGCCGAATATCCCGGCGCAGGCAGAGGCACATTTCGGCATTCCCGCATGCGGTGCGGTGATCAACACAATCAACACCCGGCTCGATGCGGATACGGTGGGTTATGTCTTCGATCATGGCGGGGCAAAGGTCTTGCTGTGCGACACCGCGCTGCTGCCTTTGGCCGAGGCGGCGATGGAACGGCAAGCCGGCACCCCGCCCCGGATCATCGAAGTGCCGGATATTGAGGTCGGCCATGAAGCCACGGGTCGCTATCTGGACTATGAGGCGCTTTTGGCGCAAGGCGACCCGGCCGCACAATGGCTGATGCCTGCCGACGAATGGGAAAGCATCGCGCTCAACTACACCTCCGGCACCACGGGGCGGCCCAAGGGCGTTGTGTGCCACCACCGGGGCGCCTATCTGGTCGGCATGGGCACGGTGGTCAGTTGGGGGCTGACGCTGCACCCGATCTATCTGACCATCGTGCCGCTGTTTCATTGCAACGGCTGGGGCCATGCCTGGATGATGCCGGTTCTCGGTGGCACAGTGGTTTGTTGCCGGGATGTGACCGCACGGGCGATCTATGCCGCGATAGCCGATCACGGCGTCACCCATTTTGGCGGTGCCCCGATCGTGCTGAACGCCTTGATCAACGCCCGCCCCGAGGACCGGCGCGCATTTGCACATACCGTACAGGTTTTTACCGCCGGAGCGCCCCCTGCTGCGGCAACTCTTGCAGCAATCGAACCTTTGGGCTTTTCGGTGACTCAGGTTTACGGGCTGACCGAAACCTTTGGCCATATCACCGAATGCCTGTGGCAAAATGCGTGGGACACACTGCCACAAGTCGAACGCGCGGCAATCAAGGCGCGGACCGGCGTGGTGCAGCCGATGGCTGCGCAAGCCGTGGTGATGGACGATGCCCTGCACCCGGTGCCGCGCGATGGTGAGACGCTGGGTCAGATCATGATCCGGGGCAATACCGTGATGAAAGGCTATTACAAGAACCCGGAGGCGACGGCCGAGGCGTTCAAAGGCGGTTGGTTCCATTCCGGCGATATCGCGTTCCAGCACCCCGATGGCTATATCAAGATCACCGACCGCGCCAAGGATATCATCATTTCCGGCGGTGAAAATGTCAGCTCGGTAGAAGTGGAAGGCGCGCTGATGGATCACCCCGCTGTCTCACTTTGCGCTGTGGTCGCCAAGCCTGATGACAAATGGGGTGAGGTGCCTTGCGCCTTTGTCGAGTTGAAAGAGGGGGCTGCGGCAACCGAAGCCGAGTTGATCGCCTTCCTGCGCGACCGGCTTGCCGGGTTCAAAACGCCGAAACGGGTGATCTTTGGTGATTTGCCGAAAACCGCAACCGGCAAGATCCAGAAATTCGAGTTGCGGCAGACCGCCCGCGACTTGTAAACCGAGGTGCAAGATTGTGCTAATCCACGCGCTGGTCTAGGGTTGCTGCAAGAAGGCAGCAGGCAAGGCCCAAACAGGCGATGACGGCCGTAAAAAAGTATCAAAAGCTGGAATGCAGTGGCCTGTGGCGCGAGAATGCCGAGGGTCAGCGCAAGGAGGTTGTCGTCAGCCTGGGAAACACCTCGCTTGTGCTGTCGGACCCAAAGCGCGAGATCGCCCTGATCCACTGGTCGCTGCCTGCGATCAAGCGCAAGAACCCCGGTGAGATGCCTGCGCTCTTTACCCCCGGTGACGCCGCAGATGAGACGCTGGAGCTTGATGACGGCGAAATGATCGCAGCGCTGCAAACCGTTCACGCAGCATTGCGCGCCGCGCGCGCGCATCCGGGCCGGTTGCGCAATTCCATTCTGGCGCTGGTGGCGCTGTCGATTGTCGCGGTCTGTGTGTTCTGGTTACCGGATGCGCTTGTGCAACACACCGCGTCCTTTCTGCCACGCACAACCCGGCTGGAGATCGGCCAAAAGGCTTTGGCCGACCTGACGCGCCTGACCGGCCAACCCTGTGACAGCCGGGCGGGCCAAGCTGCGGCCAAGAAACTCAGCACACGTCTGTTCGGCAAGGACAGCGGGGCGGAACTGATCGTGGTGCGCACCGGCATTTCACATCCGACGCATCTGCCGGGCCGCACCGTGGTCTTGCCGGAATCGCTGTTGGCCGAACAGGACGGCCCCGACATCGCGGCGGGCTTCGCACTGGCAGAGCGGATCACGGCAGAGATGAACGACCCGATGATCCCGCTGCTGCACCACGCGGGCTTTACCGCAACCTTTCGCTTGCTGACGACCGGCAGCCTGCCGGATGGTGCGATGGATGGCTATGCCGAAACCCTTGTCGCCGCCCCCTTCCCGGCGCCGCCCGACAGCATCCTGTTGCCCCGGTTTGAAGCGGCAGGCGTTGCCACCACCCCCTATGCAACAGCGCGCGACCCTTCCGGCGACACCACCCGCAACCTGATCGAGGCCGATCCGTTCAGCAATGTGATTCCCCCCGCACTGTTGCCCGATGGCGATTGGGTCAGCCTGCAAGACATCTGCGCCGAGTAAATACGAGGGGGCAGTGGCAAGCAGGACGCCGCATCTAGCGGCCAGCGCAAAAGGTTCCCCCAACCCTAGATCATAGGCGAAAAGTCGCCGTTTTTCGCCTATTTCGTTGAAAATTATTGCTCGAATCGCTAGAATCCTCTGCAAAGAACAAGCGCACAGGGCATACCCTGCGCCGAGATGAGAGGCAGTACCATGACCAAGACCCTGATCGCAGCATGCTTGCTGACGTTTTCGATGCCGCTGACTGCAATCGCCGGACCGATTGAAAGCGCCTGTCTGAAATCCGAGCGTGCGGGGGCAAGCCGCGCCCTGTGCGGCTGCATCCAGCAGGTTGCCGATATGACCTTGCAAGGCAGCGACCAACGCAAAGCCGCCCGTTTTTTCAAAGACCCTGATCAGGCACAGAAGGTGCGGATGTCGAAAAGCGACAGCGACAACGAATTCTGGGCACGTTACAAGAATTTCGGTGACACCGCCCAAGCCTATTGCGCGGGTTGATCCGCACACCTTTCGGCGGCGATTACATACCGTCCAAAAGTGAACGGCATCCCGTCTCGATCAGGTCCAGCGCCTGATCGAAGTCACGGGTGTAATAGGGATCCGGCACCGCACCCGCAGGGATATTCAACAGTTGCGCCGGAATTGTGCTTGTTGCCGGGCGCAGCTTTTCGATGTCATGCAGGATGCTTTGGTCCAGTGCGACAATCAGGTCAAACCGGGTGAAATCATCACGGTGCAACTTGCGCGCCCGCAGACCGCGCAATTCATACCCGCGCGCGGCAGAGGCAGTGATCATCGGGCCATAGGGCGATTGGCCCTGATGCCAGCCGCTGGTGCCGCAACTGTCGACCTCTATGGTCGCCCGCCCCCCTTGCGCCGCCATATGCCGCAATACGACCTCTGCGGCGGGGGAGCGGCAAATATTGCCAAGACAAACCATCAAGACCCGCATTCACCCTCCCAAAACCTGTTCAGGTTCCAGCGTGACGGATGGGGCGCATTGACGCAACCGCCAATGGCGCATATCGCAACGTATTCCGAACAGCAAGCGGACCTGTGGTCTGGGTCGCTGCGTTGCCTTGGCAAAAAAGGCGTCAGTTGCTGCTGTCCACGTCCTGTTTGGAATGGTCCATTTTCGAATGGTCCATTGCTGCCTCTGGCGCGCGTTCATTGTCGACAGGAACGTCGACCGTCACATCGCCGGCTTTTTCAAACGTCAGGGTCAAATGCACGATATCGCCCTCCTTCGGCACCTTGTTCAGCCCCATGAACATGACGTGATCGCCGCCACGGATCAGCGCATGGGTTTCGCCCTTGGGAATGGCAAAGCCATCCTCGACATGTTTCATTTCCACGACGCCATTGCCTGCGTCAACATGGGTATGCAATTCCACCTTCTTTGCGATGTCTGAACTTGCTCCGATCAAACGGTCATCCTCGCCATGGTTCTCGATCACCATGAAGGCCGCCGCAGAGGTCGCCATTGCACCGGAGACGCGCAGATAGGCATCCTCCACCGTGATGCCTTGGGCAAAGGCAAAGGGCGCGGAGGCGAGCGAAAGGAAAGCAGCCGAAGCCACTGCGAGCAGGTTTTTTTGGGTCATGTCATGATCCTTGATATGGTTTTCCGGTCAGAAGCGAGAAGGTCAAACCAGTTGCGGCGGGTCGCGGGCGCAGGGGGAAAGAACCGCAATCCGACGCAGCAGGGCTGCGCGCGCATCCATTTCCACACGCCGCGCGGGTCGAACCAAGGGCAACGGCAGGACCATTGACGGCAGAATATACCCGGCCAGTCCCGCCAGACACTTCGGGCACGGATGCACTGGCCCCACAGGCTTGCCATCCGCATCCAAGGTGATCGTCATAAGACCGTAGCCCGAACAGATCACAACCGTAGTACCACCGCGCGACAAAGCCACTGCCTGTGCCCGCGCCACAGCCATTGCGGCAGAGCCTGCGGCCAGCGAAAGGCACAACAGCAGCAGGCAGAAGGGGCGAAGCAAGTGTTTCATATCGGCAATTTAGCGGAGCCGAACAACCAGTGAAAGCGGCAAAACCGCGCAAGTTTGTGGAAACGCAAAAAGCCCCACCAATCGGCGGGGCCTTGCCAGGAAGCGGTCAAAGGGATCAGGCGGCTGCCTGTGCCTTCGCCAGTTCTTTCTTGATTTTCAGCGCCTTCGGCGAAAGCTCATCGTCCTTGGCCTTTACCAGGAACGCATCAAACCCACCGCGATGATCAACGGTGCGCAATGCAGCCGCCGAAATACGCAGAGAGAAAGACTGACCGAGCACGTCCGAAATCAACGTGACATCGTTCAGGTTCGGCAGAAAACGCCGACGGTTTCTGTTCTTGGCGTGGCTGACAGTGTTGCCAGACATCGGGCCCTTACCGCTCAGTTCGCAGACGCGCGACATGGTCGTTATCCTTGTATTCGATGCCCGATCGGGCCTCACTTCATCATCAAAGATGCTGGCCAGAGGTCAGCACCAAAATTCCATCCGCGTCTGTTATGGGGAATCGCGGCCGCCGTCAAGCGCGCAAGCCATGCCCATAGCCAGAATTTACGCCCCCACCCCGGATTGCGGCAGAATCTGCACCGCGTCGATCTGCCAGCCATCCGGTGTTTGCAGCATACGGTAATCCAGCATATGCGCAGCCCCAGCCTGATCCGTCATCAACACCCGCTGCCACAGTTTGCCGTCAATCGTGCGCAGCCCCAACATGCGGATACTTCCCGGATTTTGCACCATCGGGTAACCGCGCCGTACCATCGCGCCGAAATTGTCAGGTGTGCCGAAAATCCCTTTGATCATGGGGGAAGCGAAGCTGAAGGCGCGGGAATAATCCTCGGCACGGAACGCCTCGATCTGGTTTTCGATGGTGGATTGAATTTCTGTTTCCGACGCTTGCTGCGCATAGCCGGGCAAGGCAATGGTGGCAGACACCAACAGGACACTGAAAAACTGTCGCATGGCGCGATCCTTTCTCTAACGTCCCCGTTCAGGAGTTTAGGCCGTTGCCCGAGAAAAGCAACAGGCGCAATCCAAACACCGGATTGCGCCTGAATGGAGTTTTCATAGGAAATTCGTTTCAGTGCACCAATTCCCCCGCCAAGCCCCGATCCATCAACGCAATGGTTTCCGCCACGCCATAAAGGGCGATGAACCCGCCAAAGCGTGGCCCCTCGGATGCGCCAAGCAGCACCTCATACAGCGCCTTGAACCAATCGCGCAGCGGCTCAAACCCATGGTCTTTACCGACCGCGAACACCATGCTTTGCAATGCCTCGGCGTCAAGACCGCCCTCCCAGACCGCAAGCCGGGCGCGAAGAGCCTCCATCGCGGTGCGTTCCTGATCATTGGGCAGACGGAATACTCGTTTCGGCGCGACAAAATCATGGAAATAGCGCACGGCAAAGCCCGCGGCCGCGTCCATATCCGGGTTGGTCTCCGCGCTGGCATCGGGCGCATAGCGTTTGATGAATCCCCAAAGCCCTGCCGCATCCTTCGCCGCCGAAACAGACGCAAGGTTCAAAAGCATCGCAAACGGCACCACCATCCGGCTTTCGGGTGGGTTGCCGCCATGAATATGCCACACCGGGTTGTTCACCTGCTGCTCCAGCGTTTGCCCAGGATAGGCCCGCAACTGCTGGTGATATTCATCCACCGCTTTCGGGATCACATCAAAATGCATCCGCTTGGCGGTTTTTGGCTTCAAATACATGAAATAAGACAGTGATTCCGTGCTGGCATAGGTCAGCCATTCATCAATTGTCAGGCCATTCCCTTTGGACTTGGAGATTTTCTGACCGTCCTCGTCCAGGAACAACTCATAAGTCATGTGGTGCGGCTTGCGCCCGCCCAACACCTCACAAATCCCGTCATAAATCGGGGTGTTGGTGGAATGGTCCTTGCCATACATCTCAAAATCGACGCCGAGCGCCGCCCAGCGCGCGCCGAAATCCGGCTTCCATTGCAATTTCACATTGCCGCCGGTGACTGGAAGCGTCCATTCGCGGCCCGACTCATCGTCAAAGGTGATGGTATGATTGACCGGATCGACGTTTTTCATCGGCACATATAGCACCCGCCCGGTTTCGGGATGGATCGGCAGGAACGCGGAGTAGGTTTGCTGGCGCTCCTCCCGCAGGGATGCCAACATGATCTTCATGATCGCGTCATAGCGTTCGGTGCAAAGGCGCAGGATATCGTCAAACTGTCCCGACTTGTAAAACTCCGTCGCCGAGATGAACTCATACTCAAAGCCGAACGTATCCAAAAAGCGCCGCAGCATCGCGTTGTTATACGCGCCAAAGCTGTCATATTCGCCAAACGGGTCGGGCACCGAGGTCAAGGGCCGCTGCAAATTCTCCAGCAACATCTCACGCTTCGGTACGTTTTCGGGCACTTTGCGCATCCCGTCGACATCATCCGAAAAGCAGATCAACCGGGTCGGAATGTCCGAAATCACCGCGAAAGCGCGGCGGATCATGGTTGTGCGCGCGACTTCGCCAAAAGTGCCGATATGTGGCAGACCCGAAGGGCCATAGCCGGTTTCAAACAGCACATAGCCTTTTTCCGGCGGCTTCTTCTCATAACGTTTGAGGATGGCGCGCGCCTCTTCAAAAGGCCAGGCTTTCGACGTCATCGCAGCATCGCGCAGGGCAGACATATCCCTTATCCTCATATCCCGTGCCGGCAACACCGTGTTGCGGCAACCCGACCTCTCCTATTGCCCTGCCGCCTCCGGGTCAATATTCTGCACTGCAACGAAACCGATCAAGGAACGTTTCATGCTCGACCATCTGCTCCCCCCCATGACCGCGCAGGACGCCCTGCTGGCGATCATGGTGGCGGTTTCCGCATCCGATGAGGATGTGCGCACCTCGGAACTGGTGGCGATCCAGCGTATCGTCAATCATTTGCCGGTATTTGTCGGATATGACCCGGATCGCTTCAAACACGTCGCCCGCGTGGTGTTCGACCTGTTCGAGGAAGAGGACGGGCTGGATGCCCTGTTCGGCCTGATCCGCGACGCCCTGCCGGAGCGGCTTTTTGAGACCGCCTATGCGCTGGCCTGCGATGTCGCCGCCGCCGACGGCACGATTTATGAGGCGGAACTGCAACTTTTGCAGGAAATCCGGGACGAGTTGGCAATAGACCGGCTGCATGCCGCAGCCATCGAACGCGGGGCGCGGGCGCGTCACATGAAGGCGTAAACCCGCAACCCCGTTGATTGCCTCAGATTGATCGTGCCGTGGCAGTGCGCGGTGGCTGGGTCTTGCCATCCGGACCGCGCAAATCCACCAGTTCTTCCTCCATCACGGTCAGCCAGGATGCCTGCTGTTCGCAGCGGCGTTCACTGTCGGCAAGTGCGGCGCGCAACCAGTTGATATCCGCCGCCTGCGCGTTCATCTCCAACCGATGATCGCGAAAGACGCCGCGCATCGTCCAGCCAATGCCGCCACCGCCCAGCAAGAGGGCCAATGCCACGGCAGTCAACATCAAAATCGTCACACTAACACCTCCACTCAAACCGGTGACCACTGCCACGGGTTGCCCCTTCGGGCCTCGGGACCATTCATGGAAGGCAAAAGTCGATGCGTCCATCATCCTGTCCGCCTGAGACAACGGGATCGGCATAAATCTTCCCAAAGCGTTCGAATTCAGGCAAAATTTCGCCAAAACCTTCGATGCGACGGGTCAAACAAAACTGCCCGCCCAGCGGCTGACAAGCTGTGCCTGCATATTGCGCGCGCGCCGCGTCCACTGCTGGCCGCCCGGCGGGTTTTCGCGTTCTGCCATCGACAGGCTGTCCCGCCGCCGTGTGTCGGCGCTGAAAATCGCGAAGGTCAGTTCCCTGCCCGATTGCGGCCTTATATATCCCGCAAGCCCGGAGACGAAATTCAGTGTCCCGGTCTTGGCAACAACCCGGGTCGGATGGCCCTTGATCTCCTTGCCACTGGCATCGCGTATGCCTTGTTCCTTCAGCAGACCCGGCAAGACCCCACCCCGCGCCGCAAGCAGGGTTTGCGCCATCGCCAGCGCCGAAATCCGGTTGTCACCGCCAAGCCCCGAATGGTCAACGAAACTCGACGCAATCCCGTGTTTCGCCAAGGCCCAAGCCGACATCTGCGCCGCTGATGCACGCAAACCGGAGGCGCCCGACGCCGTAAGCCCCACCGCCTCGGCAGTCATGTTGGTCGAATATTTCAGCATATCGCGCATGATTTCGGAAAGCGGCTCACTGCGGGTTTCGGCCAGCACGGTCGCGGCGGGCAGCGCATTGATCAGCGCCACAGTTGGCAA
>NZ_JAKDLJ010000073.1 GCF_030452865.1 Pseudorhodobacter sp. | reverse complement strand
CCGAAACCGGACCTTCTTCCAACCCGGCAACCTCACCATGCCCCGGCAAATAGGGTGCCAGATGCGCCCCGACACCAATCGGCCCCATCCCCGGCCCGCCGCCACCATGCGGGATTGCAAAGGTTTTGTGCAGGTTCAGGTGGCTGACATCACCGCCAATCCGCCCCGGTTTCACCAAACCGACCAAAGCGTTCATATTCGCGCCGTCGATGTAAACCTGCCCGCCGTGGTCATGGGTGATCTTGCACACCTCGCCCACCGTTTCTTCAAACACGCCATGGGTGGACGGATAGGTGATCATGCAGGCCGCGAGCTTGTCCCCCGCCGCCGCCGCCTTGTCGCGGAAATCATCGAGGTCCACATCCCCATTCGGCGCGGATTTCACCACCACAACCTTCATCCCCGCCATCTGCGCCGAGGCCGGGTTGGTGCCATGGGCAGAAGTCGGGATCAGGCAGATATCGCGCTCCGCCCCGCCATTGGCGCGGTGATAGGCGGCAATCGTCAGCAGCCCCGCATATTCGCCCTGCGCGCCGGAATTGGGCTGCATCGACATCGCGTCATAGCCGGTAATCTCACACAGTTTGGCCGACAGATCGTCGATCGCCTCCTTGTAGCCAAGCGCCTGATCGACCGGCACAAACGGGTGCAGGCTGCCAAATTCCGGCCAGGTGAGCGGCATCATTTCCGCGGCGGCATTCAACTTCATGGTGCAGGAGCCAAGCGGGATCATCGCGCGGTCCAGCGCCAGATCGCGGTCCGACAAGCGCCGCATATAGCGCATCATTTCCGATTCCGCCCGGTTCATATGGAACACAGGGTGGGTCAGGTAGTCGCTTTGCCGCACCATCGCCTGCGGGAAACCGAGTTCTGCACGGTGCGGTGGCACGCCTTCAATGCCAAAGGCGCGCAGGACAGAGATCAGGGTTTTCTCATCGGTGGTTTCATCAAGCGAAATTCCGACACGTTCATTGCCGATCTTGCGAAAGTTCAGGCCTTCCTGCCGGGCAGCGGCCAGAATCCCCGCCTGCCCGACGCCCACTTCAACCGTGATCGTGTCGAAAAACGCATCAGGCGAAACCTTGGCCCCTGCGGCTTTCAGCGCGCGCCCCAGACGAACGGCCGAAAAATGCACCCGCTCCGCGATGGATCGCAGCCCTTTCGGCCCGTGGAACACCGCGTAGAATGAGGCCATCACTGCCAGAAGCGCCTGCGCCGTGCAGACGTTGGAGGTCGCCTTTTCACGGCGGATATGCTGTTCGCGGGTTTGCAGCGCCAAGCGGTAAGCGGTATTGCCACGGCTATCAATCGACACCCCGACAAGCCGCCCCGGCATTTGGCGTTTCAGATCATCCGCGCAAGACATGAACGCCGCATGCGGCCCACCGTAGCCCATCGGCACGCCAAACCGCTGGCTGGACCCGACAGCAATATCGGCCCCCATCGCGCCCGGTTCCTTGATGATGGTCAGCGCCAGAAGGTCCGTCGCCACCACCGCAATCGCCTTGGCCGCGTGAAGCGCCGCGATTTTATCCGTGTAATCCGTGACATGCCCATAAGTGCCGGGATACTGGAAAATCCCGCCAAACACTTTATCCGCCTGCATCTCTGCAGGGTCGCCGACGATCACCTCAATCCCCAAAGGCTGGGCGCGGGTCTTGATCACAGCGATGGTTTGCGGGTGGCAGTTGCTATCGACGAAGAAGCCGCGCGCCTTGGATTTCGCGCTGCGTTCGGCCATCGTCATCGCTTCGGCGGCTGCCGTCGCCTCATCCAGCAGGCTGGCGTTGGCGACGGGAAGACCAGTCAGGTCCGACACCATGGTCTGATAGTTCAGCAGCGCCTCAAGCCGACCTTGCGCAATCTCGGGCTGGTAGGGCGTATAAGCCGTGTACCACGCCGGGTTTTCCAGGATGTTACGCTGAATCGCAGGCGGCGTGACGGTGCCGTAATAGCCTTGCCCGATCAGGCTGGTCATCACCTTGTTCTTGCCCGCAACCTTGCGCATTTTCGCCAGCAACTCATGCTCTGCCAGTGGTGCCCAACCCAATGGGGTTTTCTGCTGGATCGAGGCCGGGATGGTTTCATCCATCAGTGCATCAAGGCTCGGCGCGCCGACAACGCGCAGCATCTCGGCCATTTCCTCGGTCGAGGGGCCGATATGGCGGCGGTTTGCGAAGTCGTAGGTGTTGTAGTCAACAGGTGTATAGGTCATCGCGAACTCTCCCGATCAGGCATGGCTTAGAATGTTTATCAATGTCCCCGCAGGGTCACGCAGATAGAAACGGCGAACGCCCCACGGCTCCGTCACAGGGCCGTAAACCGGAGGCGAATCAAGGCTTTTGGCCCGCACCAGAACCGCATCGAGATCATCAACCTCAATCGAGATCACCGGCAATTCGGTTCCTGAACCACCCTCCGACGCGATATGAAGCTCCACTTTCTGCTGTGCATCCGTCTCCAGAAACGTGATCCAGCCCATATCCAGCGGCAGGTCCAATCCGAAAAGATCGGAATAGAACCGCGCCAGCGTCGATGGGTCAGGGCTGGACAGGTTTGCGACGATGCGCAGGACTGTCATCCGATCAATTCGTTGTATTCATCTTCCGACATGAACTGATCGAGCACGGACATATCGTCGATCTTCATCTTGAAGAACCACGCCTCGCCCGTGGCATCATCGTTCACCAGACCGGGTTTGTCCGACAGCTTTTCGTTCACTTCGACAATCTCGCCATCAATCGGAGCGAGAATATCAGATGCAGCCTTGACGGATTCGATCACCACCACCTCATCGCCGGTGGCGACGACGGTTTCGGGCTCCGGCAATTCGACAAAGACAACATCGCCGAGTTGTGTTGCCGCGTGTTCGGTAATGCCGACGACGACAAGATCGCCCTCCACCCGCAGCCATTCGTGATCTTCAGTGTATTTCATCATCATGGGATTCCTTATCGTTAAAAGGGGGCGTCAGCGTTTGTAGGTGGATGGACGGAACGGCAATGCGGCAACGGTGACGGGCAGGCGTTTGCCACGCACCTCACCCCAAAGCTGGGTTCCGACAGTGGAAAGCATGGGGGGAACGTAGCCCATTGCGATCGGTGTCTCCACCGAAGGGCCAAAGCCGCCGGAAGTAACATATCCCATCGCATCGCCGCCTTCGGCTGCGGCAAAAAGGATCACACCTTCGCGCATCGGCGCGCGGGTTTCAGGCAGCAAGCCAACGCGCAGCTTTTCCGGTCGCTTGGCAAGTTGCGCCAAGATTACGTCGGCACCGGGAAAACCGCCTTCGCGCTCGCCCCCGGACCGGCGCGGCTTCGGGATCGCCCAAGACAGATTTGCCTCCACCGGGGTGATCATGTCGTTCATGTCATGGCCATAGAGGCACAGACCCGCCTCCAGCCGCAAGCTGTCCCGCGCGCCAAGACCGATGGGCTCCACGCCCTCTGTTGCGAGCAAGGCACGGGCAAAGCCATCGACATCCGGCACAGAAATCTCAAAGCCGTCCTCGCCAGTATAGCCGGACCGCGAAACCCACAACTCACCGAACACTGTGTCGGCAGACATCACATCCATAAAGCGCATATCCCGCGCGGCCGGCACCAAGGCCGACAACGCATCTTCCGCCTCCGGTCCTTGCAAGGCGACAAGCCCTCGGTCGGTCACTTCCTTCACTTCCGCCACGGCGGCGAGCATCTTTTTCATATGCGCGATGTCACCATCCTTGCGGCCCGCGTTGACCACGACAAACAGGTGATCGCCACGATTGGCAAACATCAGGTCGTCGATGATGCCGCCGGTTGAATTGGTGAAAAGCCCATAGCGTTGCCGCCCTTCGGGCAAGCCCTGTACCGCGACCGGCATCATCGCCTCCAACCCGGCAACCAGCGCATCCATCCCGGCTTTCGGGCGCAGGATCACCTGCCCCATATGCCCGACATCGAACAACCCCGCATGCGCCCGGCAGTGCAGATGTTCCTTCATCACGCCCATCGGGTATTGCACCGGCATCTCATAGCCCGCGAAAGGCACCATCTTGGCGCCAAGTTCCACATGCAGATCGTAAAGCCCGGTCCGCTTCAGTTCGGCCATAGTGCCACCCCCAGTTGCCGGCAAAACCCGGCACCCCGCGGACAGGCCAATCCCACCCGCAAAATGCCCCCTCTGTCCTTGCCCATCACAGGCGCCTGAGATCGTTATCCCTTCGGCGGGCGTGCTCGCCACTCTCCAGAGTCCGCTACCAGAACCGGTCCTTTTGCCTGAGAGTTTACCGGGGCGGTTGCTCCTTCGGCACCAGAATGGGCTTGCGCCCGAACCGGATTCTCCCGATCCTGATGTCAAATGACTAGCCTGTGGGCGGCCCTTGTGGCAAGCCAGAAAAAGAATACGACCGCATACAAACGGAAAGCCCCATGACACACCATTTCTTCGGCTACGGATCCCTCGTCAATCGCGCGACCCATGCGTACCCCAACGGGCAACGCGCCTCTCTCGCCGGGTGGCGGCGGGCCTGGGTGCATACTGCCGCCCTGCCCCGGTCGTTCCTGTCGGTGATCCGCGATCCCGGTTGCACCATCCACGGGTTGATCGCCGAGGTTCCGGGCGGTGACTGGTCCGCGCTGGATATCCGGGAGGAAGGCTATACCCGCCAGCCCGATCAGGCGATGATTTCAGGCGCAGCCTTTCCGATCCAGGTCTATGCCATCCCCGACGGCATGGGACACGCCCCGGCACATGACTATCCGATCCTGCTGAGCTACGTCGACGCGGTGGTTCAGGGCTTTCTGACCGAATACGGCGACCAGGGGGCCGCACATTTCTTTGAGACGACAACAGGATGGGACGCGCCAATTCTCAACGACCGCAAGGTTCCGCAATACCCCAGATCACAACGCCTGTCAGCACAGGCGCAAGCGGTGGTCGATGCCGGATTGCGGGGAGTTGGCGCGAAAGTTCTCCCTTGATCGTGCCCGCTGATCCCGGCGCCTTCCGCCGCTGATTTGACGCGCGTTTCGCTGCCGGGTCGGCACCCTGTCAGCGGCGATCGGGAGGCTCTCCGCCGATCAACTCCCAAGCCCTTTCAGTGCGTTCATATTGCTGGTCACAGTATTGGCCATCGGCTCGGTGATCGCCTGCCGATTGGCGCAAATCTCTGCCGGGGTCATCTTTGCCAGCGCAGCCGGGTCGATCCCTTGGCGCGGTGAGGGAAGGTCCCGTTCCCCGATGGCCTTCAACCGGTCGCTACGCGGTGCTGCATCGTCGCCGATAATCCTATGGCGAATACGCGCCCACCAGGTTTCCCTGGCCTGCGCGCGATACATCAAGCAGACGGCGCAGTGCCCGGAAAACCGCCGAATTTGCGCTCTGGTCAGGCGGCAGGTGCAGGGCGGAACGATCAGAACCTCTGGTCCGGGTCCTTTGAGGCCTTATGTTTGCGCAAGCGGCTTGGGGTGTGGAACTTCTTGTCCTTGTAAGGGTTCTTGTCGCCCTGCCCGCGCAGCATGATGCGGATCGGCGTTCCCGGCATATCAAAATGATCGCGTAACCCGTTGACAAGATAGCGTTTATAGCTTTCCTGCATCAGATCAGGATGCGAACACATCACCACGAAACCCGGCGGGCGGGTTTTCACTTGCGTCATATAGCGCAGCTTGATGCGGCGGCCACCCGGCGCGGGTGGCGGATGCGCCTCGGTCATCGCACCGAGCCAGGTGTTGAGGCGGTTGGTTGGAATACGGCGGTTCCAGATATCATGCGCGCGCAGGATGGCGGCGTGCAACCGGTCCAAGCCCCGCCCGGTTTTGGCGGAAACCGTCACCAAGGGCGCGCCGCGCAACTGTGGCAACAGGCGCTCAAAACTTTCGCGCAACTCCGCCAGCTTTTCCTGCTTCTCGCCTTCCAAGTCCCATTTGTTCACTGCCAAAACCACTGCGCGGCCCTCGGTCTCCGCGTAATCGGCAATCCGTAAATCCTGCTGCTCAAATGGAATTTCCACGTCCAGCAGCACCACGATCACCTCGGCGAAGCGCACGGCGCGCAAGCCGTCGGAAACCGACATTTTCTCCAACTTGTCATTGATCCGCGCTTTCTTGCGCATGCCCGCCGTGTCAAAAATCCGGGTCGGCGTGCCCAACCAATCGCTTTTGACTGAAATCGCATCGCGGGTTATCCCGGCCTCAGGCCCGGTCAAAAGCCGCTCATGGCCGATTATCTTGTTGATCAAGGTCGATTTACCGGCATTGGGCCGCCCGATCACCGCGATTTGCAGCGGTTTCTCGATTGTCGGCTTGTGCCATTCGGGGTCTGGCTCGTCATCAGCCTCGTCTTCGGGGATATCGAGGTCGACCAGCGGCGCGTCGGCCTCCGCGCGTTCGGAAAATTCGGCACCGATCGGGCGCAGAATGTGGTAAAGATCATCAATACCTTCGCCATGTTCCGCTGAAAGCCGGATTGGTTCGCCAAGGCCCAGCGACCACGCATCAATCGCGCCGCCGTCCCCGGCTTTGCCTTCGGCTTTGTTCACGCCCAATATCACCCGCGCACCCTTTTTGCGCAGGATATCGGCAAAGACTTCATCCGTGGCGGTGATTCCCGCGCGGCCATCGACCAGAAACAGGCAGACATCGGCCATATCCACGGCGCGTTCGGTCAGCCGCCGCATCCGGCCTTGCAGGCTGTCATCGGTCACATCTTCCAGCCCTGCCGTGTCGATCACGGTGAAATGAAGGTCAAAGATTTTGCCGTCGCCTTCGCGCAAATCGCGGGTGACGCCGGGTTGGTCATCAACCAGCGCCAGCCTGCGCCCGACGAGGCGGTTGAACAGGGTGGATTTGCCCACGTTGGGGCGGCCGACTATGGCGAGGGTAAAGCTCATTCTGGCCCCTCCGGGGGCTGCTGTCAGATCATCAATCCGTCGCCATACACGGCCTGCGCGTCAACGGAAAGCGTGAAGTTGGCCATTGCCGGAAACCACATACATCGCGCCGCCCGCCAATGCGGGGGTCGAAGCCGCGCCGCCGGGCAAAGCAACCGTTCCCAGCAGCGCGCCATTGGTGGGGTTGAACAGGCGTATCACCCCGTCACCAGAGGCAACGACAATGCGGCCGCCTGCAAGCACCGGGCCGTAATGCGCGGTGATCGCTTTCAGTTTTTTCGCCTTCACCGCCTCATAATACGGCATGTCCACTTCCCAGATGGTTTCGCCGGTATTGGCATTCAGCCGCACCAGCTTGGCCTCATCCGAGATCAGGAAGACCGATCCGCCAACCGGCAGCACCGCGCCATAAGCCGCTTCATGTGCTGACCATTTCTCCAGCCCGGTGGCGGTGTCGACCGCTGACAACCGGCCAGACTGGTTGCCAACATAGGTGGTCGCGCCGTCGATTACCGGGTCGCCGGTGATGTCGGTGACCCCTGTATAGCCGCGCCCAAGCCGTGACCCCGCGATGCTGTCAAGCCAGATGCGCGTCCCGCCCTTGGTTTCCGCCGCCACCAGTTCACCGCTGGCGAAAGGAAACAGCACCTTGCCGCCCGCAACCGCAGGTCCACCGGCACCGATCATGCCGTTGACCGAAGGCGTGCCGCCAAGCTGCCATTGCACCTTGCCGTTGACCGCGTTGATTGCCCAGGCCGTGCTGTCCCGCCCGACGACATATACCACGCCATCGGCATAGGTGGGCGTGCCCGCTGCGGGCGCGCCGAGGTTCTGACGCCAGATCACTCCGCCGCTGGCCGGGTCCACCGCCACGAGTTCCGCGTGCCCGGTGGACGCAAAGAGCTTGCCACCGCCGTAAGCCAAACCGCCACCCGAAACCGCACCGCGCGCGCCCGCAGGCATCAGGTCAACTGACCACAGTTTTGCCCCGGCGGTGGAAACGGCTGAAACCACCGTCGCGGAATCCATCGTATAGACGCGCCCGGCTGCAACAACTGGTGCTGCGGTGATGCGGAATTTACGGCTGTTGCCGCTGCCGATATTCACCGACCAGATCCGGGTCGGTGACGCCGACAGCGCGGCATTGGGCATCAGATGCGCCGGGTTGTCGGCACGATGCGTCCATTCGGCATTGCTGCGCGCGGCGGGCAAGCTGATCGGAACGGATTTGTTTTCAACCTGTCCGTAGCTGTCGGTCGGCAACGCCTCGCCTTTCACGGGGATCGAATCCTCCAGCGGGGTGCGGGTGTTGAAACGCTCACCGGTCAGGATCAGCTCCTTTTCGCAACCCGAAAGCAGCAGGGCGCCTGCGAGCAAGCACACGGTCAAGCCCGCCCGCTTCGGTTTGCCAAGATTGGCCCGCATGTCAGAGAGAGAGATCATCGTTTGTCTGCCCCTTGTCCGGCGCGAGGATGCGCGGCGTGTTCATTGGGCCAAGCGGGATTTCCGCAAGGCGTTAGCTGTCCTTGACCTCGCCCCCCAAGGCCACAATCATCTGTCCGGCACGTTGGCGCAAGCCTGTCGGGGCTTCCTGATCGTTGGACAGCGCGCGAAGCTGGGTGATTGCCGCCTCAACCTCGCCCGCCTCGACCGACAGATAAGCCATCTGTTCCAAGGCCAGGGTGCGGAACGGACGACCCGGAATCACCAGCGGCTCAAGTGCGGCACGGCGGCTGGCGATATCCATTTCATCCCCCGCTACGATGACCCGACGCAAGGCCGCCAGATCGCGGTAGAGCTGCGGCAGGCTGGCATCAGCGGCAACGGCGTCGAGTGCGGCCAGCGTTCCGGCCTTGTCCTCGGCCGGGTCAGAGGCGAGCATCAGCTTCTCAATCGCCAGCTTGTTTGCATCGCCCGCCGCCTCATCCGCAGCTTTTTGCAGTGCGGCACGTCGAGCCTCGGGCGATGTTTCATCGAGCGCGGTCAGCAAACTGTCGCCAAATGCCTTGGATGCCGCAATCCGGCTGGCCTTGCGCCATTCGGTAACGGCCGCGCCGCCGACGATCAGAACCACCAGCAGAATCGCGATCCAACCGTATTTGCGGAACATCGCAAAAAGACGATCACGGCGAACCTCTTCGGTCACTTCGTCGATGAAGCTTTCTGTCTCGCTCACGCCTGTCTCCCTCTTTCAAACTGTCTTACACGCAAGGCAAAGGGCTTGCCAAGCCCTGCGCCCGTATCTTGGCCATGCAACCGATGCCAGAGATTGTTTTTTCACGGCAAGGTGCGGCCGCGGCGCGTATCACTTTTGATTGGATTCTGGTATTTGTATGACTGCAATATGCGTTGGCCCAGTGTTTCAGGTTGAAACACCTGCCCAATCCGGCCAGAGCGACGCAATCCCACCCGAGCGAGGTCAACCAGCGTTCAGCCGCAGGTCTTCCTGCTCGGCCTCCTCCTCGGATGATTGGCGTGCCCACATCGCGGCATAGCGGCCGTTGTTGGCGAGCAACTGGTCATGGGTGCCTTCCTCGACGATGCGGCCTGCCTCCAGCACGATGATGCGGTCGGCATCGGCGATGGTGGACAAGCGGTGCGCGATGGTGATGACGCTGCGCCCCTCGCCCATTTCCAGCAGGCTGTCCTGAATATCGCGCTCTGTCTGGGTGTCGAGCGCCGAGGTCGCCTCATCCAACAGCAGGATCGGCGGGTTTTTCAACAAGGTCCGGGCAATGCCGACGCGCTGCTTTTCGCCGCCCGACAGCTTCAACCCACGTTCGCCCACCGGCGTCTCATAGCCTTCCGGCAAGGACAGGATGAAATCATGGATGCGCGCGGATTTTGCAGCGCCCTCCACCTCCGCCCGCGTGGCTTCGGGGCGGCCATAGGCGATGTTGTAATACACAGAGTCGTTGAACAACACCGTATCCTGCGGCACGACGCCGATTTGCGCATGCAGGCTGTCTTGGGTCACATCGCGCACGTCCTGCCCGTCGATGCGCACCGCACCGCCCGAGATATCATAAAACCGGAACAGCAACCGCCCAACGGTCGATTTGCCTGACCCCGACGGCCCGACAAGCGCGATGCGCTGACCTGGCTCCACACGGAAGGAAATGCCTTTCAGGATGGGGCGCGCGGCGTCATAGGCAAATTCCACGGCGTCGAATTCTACAGCACCACCGGTAATCTGCAATTCCTTGGCACCCGGCTTGTCGACCACTTCGGCAGGTTGGCCCAACAGCGCAAACATCTCTGCCATATCCACCAAAGCCTGGCGGATTTCGCGGTAAACCGTGCCCAGAAAGTTCAGCGGCATGGTGATCTGGATCATATAGGCGTTGACCATGACGAAATCGCCGACGGTCAGGATTTTCTGCTGCACGCCCATCGCCGCCATCACCATGACAATCACCAGACCAATGGTAATGATCAGCGATTGGCCAAAATTCAGGAACGACAGGCTTTGCCCGGTCTTGACCGCCGCCACCTCATATTGCCGCATCGCACCGTCATACCGCTCCGCCTCGCGCAACTCCGCGCCGAAATATTTGACGGTTTCAAAATTCAGCAGGCTGTCGATGGCCTTCTGGTTGGCGTCGGTGTCCTGCTCATTCATCTGACGGCGGACTTTCACGCGCCATTCCGTCACCTTGAAGGTGAACGAGACATAAATCGCGATGGTGACAACCACGACCGCCATATATTGCCAACCGAACAGCACCGCAAAGATCACCGCAACCATCGAAAGTTCAAGGATCAGCGGGCCGACGGAGAACAGCATGAAGCGCAGCAGGAAATCGACACCTTTCACCCCGCGCTCAATGATCCGGCTCAACCCGCCGGTCTTGCGCGCGATGTGGTAGCGCATCGACAGGCGGTGAATATGGGTGAAGGTTTCCAGCGCCAGCTTGCGCAAGGCACGCTGACCAACGCGCACGAACACCGCGTCGCGCAATTCGCCGAAACCCACCGCGCCCAACCGCGCCATCCCGTAAGCGACGGTCAGGCCGACGGCACCCAGCATCAAAAGTGTCGCCTCGTCATGCTGCTCACCCGCCAGTGCATCCACAGCCGCCTTGTAAAAGAACGGGGTAGAGACGGAAATGATTTTGGCGAGTATCAGGAACATCAGCGCGAAAACGACGCGGTAGCGGACCCAAGGTGTGTCGGCAGGCCAGAGATACGGCGCGACCCGGCGCATCGTCCGCAGAGCAGAGCCACCTTCGCCGCTGGTATTCCTTTTGCTGGCGGTTCTCGTCACTTGGCGCATCGGTCCCTCACTGCTCAAGGGGGGTGCCCAAGGCGTTCTGTCACGGTTTTCGGTTCAAACGGCAACTGGATGAACGCGCCTTGTGATACTGTGCCGCAACGGCAAAGACCAGAGCGGCGCGTGAAACCTCAGCGGCTTTTGTCTGGCATGGCTGCGGATTCCGGCAGGGTGAACACCTGACCCGGATAAATCAGGTCCGGATTGCGTATCCGGTCACGATTCGCTTCGAACACCTGAACATAAAGGATGCCGTCGCCGAACTGATCGCGCGCAATCGCCCAAAGCGTCGCCCCCGGTTGCACGGTGACCGACACCGGTGCCATCGCGGTGTGCGGCGCTGCGGGCTCTGTGCCGGGGTTGGCCGCGACGGGTGCGGGAGTGCTATTGGCCGCCACAGGGGCAATCGGCACTGGCGGCGGTGCAGGTGGGGATTGCGTTGCCGGTTGTGCGGTGACGGCGGCAACGGGTTTGGTGCTGTCAGGTGCCACTGCCGGTTGTACATCGGCTTTCGTCTCGGTGTCCGACCTCGCGACGGGGGGGGACGGGGCAAGGGTCATTGCCGGTGCGGCGTCAGCGGGCGCAGCGGCAGTTGCAACCTTTTGGGTCGGAACGCGCGGCAAGGCGGCGGCAAGGGCGGCACTGGTTTCACGCTGGAACGGCGTTTCGAACCGCGCGGTCACCTTGCCGTCGGCATCAAGTTGATCGGCGCGCAACGTATAGCGACCGGGGGCAATATCAGGCAATGGGCCGCCCCAGCCTCCGTCCGCTGCCACGTCGAAAGCGGTCAGCGCGGCGTTATCTAGGTAAATCCGCACCACCGAACCCGGCATTCCCCGCCCGCCAAGCTGCACGGTGCCACTGGCGCTATAGGAAATCGAGTCGATCACCACCGGGCGCAACTCCCCCGGTGCCGCATCCGACGCACCGGTTTGCAAAACCCG
>NZ_JAKDLJ010000072.1 GCF_030452865.1 Pseudorhodobacter sp. | reverse complement strand
CTGCAACCGCTAAAAATTGTCTCAAATCCGCGATCTTCTCTGAAAAAATATCCCAGGGGTGAATGGCCCTCCAGGGCCAGAGGGGGCAGCGCCCCCTGACGTTCGGAAAAAGCCCAAACACCGCAACAAAACCGCAACCCTGCCCAGATACTGACACGAATCCCCATCATACAACGATCAGTAGCGATTGAGATTGGCCCGGTGGTTTGGCCTTAATGCCCCCACCCAGACCGGATCATCGGGTCAGTCCGCTACGCCTTAAAGGGCGCCGTCAGTGCAGGGAAATGCGCTGGCGGCGTTGCTTGTCTTGGGCGGTGTCAAAAACCCGCGAACTCGTGCCTTCAGGCAAAACCGGGTGCCAGGCGCAGACTGCCGGTTTCGAACCCGCGCCAGTTACGCTCCACCGTGTTCAGATATTTCCGGGTGGCGGGGTGATCCGCTTGCAATACGCCCAGTTTGACCAGCAACGCAGCAATCGCCAGTTCAGCGCCGCGCGTGCCGCCATCGACAACCTTCAGCGCGATGCCCTTTTGCAACTCGGGAATGATCGCGATGAATACGGCCTCTGCCCCGGTCTTGATCGTGACCTTCCCCTCCATCGCGCGCATCAACTCGGTGCAGGATCGCCCTTCGCCTGCCACCATTTCCGGATGCGTCCGCATGCCATGCGCCAACCGATAAGCCGCGTCCTGGCGTACATCGCTACCTTCCTTTGCGGTGGCGAAATAGGCCATCGCACGGGCCAATCCATGCACCGAACAGGAGTAATTCGGGGCGGAGCAACCGTCGATGCCGTAGCCGGGGCTTGTCTCCCCCGTAACTTCCTCAAACGCCGCTTTCACCGCCATTTGAACCGGGTGATCGGCTTCGATATAATCGGCATGACCACCCAGATGCTTGTTCAGCATCAGAAAGCCGCAATGCTTGCCCGAACAGTTGTTGTGCAATTGACACGGGCTTTGGTCGGTCTTGATCAGCCGGTCACGTTCGGCGCGGTCTTTCGGCTCATGGCTGCCGCAGCGCAGATCGGCCTCGCCCAACCCCAAATCCGCCAACCAGGCTGCCGCCGCTTGGGTATGGATTGCGGCACCGTTATGGCTGGCGCAGACAAAGCCAAGCTGTTTCGTCGTCAAATTCCGCGCAGCACCGCTTTCCATCAACGGCAACGCTTGCAGCATCTTGCAACTGGAACGCGGGAAAATCACCGCCTCCGGGTCGCCCCACGCCGCTTCAACCGATCCATCGGCGCCGCAAATCACCGCATGCCCGAGATGGGTGCTTTCCAACTGTCCGCCGCGCCACAGCTCTGCAAATGCCACCGGTTCTGTCATTTTATTGCTCCTTTTCACGGTTTCGAGATCAAACATGCGCGATTTTCTGCGCATGGGGCTTTTACGACCTGCCCTTTTTGCGTTATGCATGGAATATCGAGTTGAAACGACCCACGCCACAGGAAAAGCTGGTGAACAGCAAGTGGCGCGAACTGAGGCATCAAACAGCTGGAGGCTGTGAACGACATGATATCACGCATCATCGGGGCGCTTGCTGGCGTCTTGCTAGGTTTGGCGGCCACGACCGCTTTCGCGCAATCCGAAACCGAATGTGTTTCCGCCAAAACGGATTGGAGCGTTTGTGTCTGGAACCAACCCAAAGAATGCTGGGGCGTTTCCAAGCCAAAGGAAAGCGTGAACAGTCGCGACGGCAAGCCCGTCTCGGCCCGGCGCGGTGATATTCTGCTTTTCGTCACCTTTCGCCCCGGTTCCGGCGCGCGCGGGGAGGTGTCGTTCACCGGCGGCTACCCCTTTGCGTCTGGCTCCACCGTCAACGTGAACATCGACGGCAAGTCGTTCGATCTGTTCTCTGACGGCGAATGGGCATGGCCAGCAAACACCTCGGATGATGCGGGTATCCTTGCAGCATTGAAAGCGGGCGGCTCTGCCATCGTGACAGCGCGTTCGGGACGTGGCACCCAGACCAAGGACACATTCTCGCTTCTCGGCTTCACTGCCGCGATGCAAGAGGCGGAAACGCGCTGCAAATAGGCCGTTTTCGATGAATTTTCACGCCCCGGTTCTTGCGCCGGGGCGTTTTCTTTTGCGGCCTGATCCCCTATATAGCGCAATTGAACTACAGGATTCCCGATATGATTACGCCCGCCACACCGATCACCCAAGACTTGCACACCATCCCGCGCAAGCTGCCGGAAGGTGGCAAGACGAACATCATCGGCCTGACGCGCGCGCAGTTGCGCGATGCGCTGATCGCGTCGGGATGCCCGGAGAAGCAGGCGAAGATGCGGGTCGGGCAAATCTGGCAATGGGTCTATTTCTTTGGCTTGCGCGATTTTGCGCAGATGACCAACCTTTCCAAAGATCTGCGCGCGATGCTCGAGGATAAGTTTGAACTCACCCTGCCGGAAGTTGTTACAAAACAGGTTTCCGGGGATGGCACCCGCAAATATCTGGTGCGCATTCAGGGCGGCCATGAGGTGGAAGTGGTCTATATTCCCGAAACCGATCGCGGGACTTTGTGTATCAGCAGCCAGGTCGGCTGCACGCTGACGTGTTCGTTCTGCCATACCGGTACGCAAAAACTGGTGCGCAACCTGACCGCGGGCGAGATCGTCGGCCAGGTGATGCTTGCGCGTGACGATCTGGATGAATGGCCGGTCAAAGGTGCCTCCAACGCGGACCCGGCGGCGCGTCTGGTCTCCAACATCGTTTTGATGGGCATGGGCGAGCCGCTGTATAATTTCGAGAATGTGCGCGATGCTATGAATATCGTGATGGACGGCGAAGGTATCGCCTTGGGGCGCCGCCGCATCACGCTGTCCACCTCTGGCGTCGTGCCGGAAATTGCCCGCACCGCGCAGGAAATTGGGTGCCTGCTGGCTGTCAGTTTCCACGCCACGACGGATGCAGTGCGCGATCAACTGGTGCCGATCAACAAGAAATGGAACATCGCGACGCTGCTTGACGCGTTGCGCGACTATCCCGGCCTGACCAATTCTGAACGCATCACCTTTGAATATGTGATGCTTGATGGAGTGAATGACAGCAAGGAAGACGCGCATCGTTTGGTGGAACTGATCCGGGGCATCCCGGCCAAGATCAACCTGATCCCGTTCAACGAATGGCCCGGCGCGCCTTACAAGCGGTCATCAAACAACCGCATCCACGCCTTCGCCGATATCATTCATGCAGCGGGTTACGCCTCCCCTATCCGCAAGCCACGCGGCGAAGATATCATGGCCGCTTGTGGTCAGTTGAAATCCGCGACCGAACGCGCGCGCAAATCAAAGGCGCAAATCGCAGCAGAGGCGGGGCTTGCCTAAGGTTTTGCGGCGTCGACGCCCATGCTGAGGGGCGGTGCGCGAAGAGTCCCTGCGTAGAAGAACCTTGCACGGCCCGGACGCCCAAGCCTATGCTGGGCCGAACACATCGGTCGGGTGGATTGTGCGATGAAACTTTCTGGCATGACGTTTCGATTGCTTTCCATGTTCTTGGCGCTTTGTGCGATGTTGACCGTTTCGGCCTGTATGCCGACGGCTCAAACGCCTGAACCGATGGCTGACGTGCAAATGGAACCGTCCGCGGCCCCGATGAAGCGCGCGAAACTGGGCACCCAATGGGGCGAAGGCATCGGCTCCACGATCACTGTTCAGGATTTGAAACGCAAGCACAGCAAACCGGAGTCGGTTGACGTGCTGGCCTACGCGGCGTTTCGTGCCAGTGGCGAAAAAATCCGGGAACTGACATTGACCAATGGGCGGGTGGGCCTTCGTGTGCTGAAAGACAACGGCAGCGCTTGGCCGATTTTCCGTATCGGCGGGGTGGAACGGTTGCAAGGCCGCAGCGGCCAACGCTATACGCTGGAATATCGCAACTACTCCAGGACAAAGACCTATGAGGTGGTCGCAACCGTTGACGGGCTTGATGTGCTGAACGGCCAGCCTGGCAGCCTGCGCAACAACGGCTACATCCTCGCACCCGGCAAAACCCTGCAAATCCAGGGATTCAGGAAAGACGCGACCGAGGTTGCGGCGTTCCGGTTTTCCAGTGCCGCTGATTCCTATGCCGCCAACAGCAAGGTCGGATCAATTGCAAATGTCGGGGTGATCGGAACCGCGATTTTTGAACTCATTGCACCGGCCCCGGTCCGGACATTGCCAACCGCCACGGCTTGCAAACGAAATCCTTGCGCGTTTCCGGACGACGCTGGTACCGGGCACCCCGGCTATGCAAGCCCCCCAGTTTATGATGAATGACAGCAGGCCGCCAACCGCAGGTCGGACACCGCCCGGCGCTTACCTCTTGATCCCCCGGCCCGGCAACCTTTCCGCCTGCGCGTTTGCGAACTGTGGCGCTTGGTGCCGAATGGCAGTCACACGGAATGGCGCTTTGCCTTCCGCGCCCGGTTTGAGGTTGCTACGCTGCCAGATATGACGGTTCAAACCCTGCCCAATCCGCTTGCCCGCCGCTTGTTCCTGCATCGCCATGCTTTGGGTGAGGTGCCGAGCGGATCCGGCAAGGGCGCGGATTTGGCTGCGCTGATTGACCGCATCGGATTTGTTCAGGTTGACAGCATCCGCACAGTTGCGCGGGCGCATGACCATATCCTGTTTGCGCGCCGGGCGTCCTACAAGCCGAAGGCGCTGAAACATCTGCTGGAGCGGGATCGCGCCCTGTTCGAGCATTGGACGCATGATGCCGCCATCCTGCCGGTGCATCTGTTCCCGATGTGGCAGCACCGCTTTGCCGCCGCTGAATCGCGTCTGAAAGCCGGTTGGCAGCGCTGGTTCCGGGATGGCTATGAGGCGCAGTTCGATACCATCCTGAGTCGGATCGCCGAAGGCGGCGCTGTTACCTGTTCCGATGTCGGGCAGGATGAGGCACGCTCCAAAGGCGGTTGGTGGGATTGGCACCCTTCGAAGACCGCGCTGGAATGGTTGTGGCGCACCGGGGTTCTGTCTATTGCCGGGCGTGAGAATTTCCAGAAGGTTTATGACCTCACGGAACGGGTCATTCCCGTGCTGCATCGTGCGGAGAGACTTGATGCGATGGCGCATCTCGACTGGGCCTGTACATCGGCGCTGGATCGTCTGGGTTTTGGCACCCATGCCGAGATCGCCGCGTTCTGGGCGGCGATCTCCCTGGCAGATGCGCGGGACTGGTGCGCGCAAGGCGTGAAATCCGGTGCGCTGTGTGAGGTTGATATCGTCAGCGCTGATGGCACCCCGCGGCGCTGTTTTGCGCGCCCCGATGTCTTGCATGAGGCCTCAACCTTGCCACCGGCCCCACCCCGTATCCGCATTCTGTCACCGTTTGATCCGGCTTTGCGGGATCGCGCGCGGACGGAGCGCCTGTTCGGGTTCTATTACCGAATTGAGGTGTTCGTGCCGGAAGAGAAGCGGCAATATGGCTATTACGTCTTTCCGGTGCTGGAAGGCGAGCGTCTGATTGGCCGGATCGACGCCAAGGCGTTCCGTGCCGCGGGGGCGCTGCGGGTTCGGGCGTTCTGGCCGGAACCGGGAGTGGCGATGGGCAAGGGCAGATTGACGCGGTTGGAGGACGCTTTGCAGCGGCTGGCGCGTTTTGCTGATTGCGATGCGGTGGCGTTCGAGAGCGGTTGGTTGCGCGCGGGCTAGGCCGGGCAGGGGGCGCTCGCGCCCCCTCTTTGCCTTGCGGCAAATTCACCCCCTGAGGATATTTTTGCAGAGAAGACGTTGCAGGGGTCGTGGTAGCGAATGGTGTTGGGCTGGCTTGCATCTTCGATCCGGGCATGAAACCCTGCACCTGATCCGGACGGGTGTGGGTGATGCTGGCTATCCTTTTCAAAACATTGCCGTTCTTTGCCTTGATCGGCCTTGGCTACGGCGCAGGGCGGGTACGGTTTTTTACACCTGACGCAACGGCATGGCTGACGAAATTCGTTTTCTATTTTGCCCTGTCGGCGATGTTGTTCGGCTTCGCCTCCAACCTATCCGTCGCTGAAATCTGGGATGGGCGCTTTGTTGCCGCTTATCTGACCGGGTGCTGCGCGGTCTATGCCATCGCGCTCGGTGTGGCGCGCTGGCGCGGCGTATCGGCGCAAGAGGCGGCAGTTGAGGCGCAATGTGCCATCATCGGCAATACCGGTTTTCTGGGTGTGCCGATGCTGGTGATGTTGATGGGTAGCCAAGCGGCGGGGCCGATCCTGATGGTTCTGGCGATTGATTTGATCGTGTTTTCTTCTGCGATCACCCTGATCATCACCGGCGCGCGCGAGGGCCGGATGAGTTCTCGTGTGTTTCGGGCCTTGGGGATGGGTTTGTTGAAGAACCCGATGATCGTTTCGATGGCGTTGGGGTTGATCTGGTCGGGGACCGGCATCCCGGTGCCGGGTCCGGTCAATGAATTCATGGTGCTGCTGGGTGCTGCGGCGACGCCGGGCGCACTGTTTGCCATCGGGGCATCGCTTGCCACCAAATCTGCGGAGCGCCTTGGCGTGGCGGTTTGGCTGTCGTTTTGCAAGCTGGTGCTGCATCCGGCGGCGGTGGCGATTGCCGCTTTGCTGATGTTCGATGTTGCCCGCTTTCCCGCATCTGTGATGATTGCGGCTGCCGCCTTGCCTGTTGCGGGCAATGTCTACATTCTGGCGCAGCATTTCGGGGTGGCACCGCAGAGGGTTTCCGCCTCGATCCTGATATCCACCGCTGTCAGCATCCTGACGGTGACCATAGTGATTGCCCTTGTGACGGGCTGAAAGGAGTAGCGATGAAAACCATTTCCGAGAACCGGTGTTTTGGTGGTGTGCAGGGCGTTTACAGCCACACATCGGAGATTTGCGGCTGTGACATGACGTTTGGCCTGTTCCTGCCGGAGGAGGCGGAGCATGAGGCGGTGCCGGTGCTGTGGTATTTGTCGGGCCTGACCTGCACGCATCAGAATGCGATGGAGAAGGCGGGCGCGCAGGCCTGGGCGGCGGAGCACAGCGTGGCGCTGATTTTCCCCGATACCAGTCCGCGCGGCGAATCTGTGCCGGATGACGGGGCCTATGATCTGGGCCAAGGCGCGGGGTTTTATGTCAACGCGACCGAGGGGGCATGGGCGAAGAATTTCCAGATGTGGGATTATATCACCGAAGAACTGCCGCATCTATTGTTCAGCGCCTATCCGCTGGACGAAGGCCGCCAAGCCATCACCGGCCATTCGATGGGCGGACATGGCGCGCTGACCATCGCGATGTCTTTTCCTGGCCGTTTCCGCTCCGTTTCCGCCTTTGCGCCGATTGCCAACCCGTCCGCCAGCGATTGGGGCCGCAAGCAATTCACCGCTTATCTGGGGAAGGATGAGGCGAAATGGGCGCCGCATGATGCGACTTTGCTGATGAAAAAGCGCGGCTTTGACGGGCCTATTCTGATTGACCAAGGTGCATCTGATCAGTTTCTGGAGCTGTTGAAGCCGGAAGCCTTGGCAGAGGCGATTGCGATCACCCGGCAGAATGCCACCTTCCGTATGCAAAAGGGTTATGACCACAGCTACTATTTCGTCTCTACCTTCATGGGCGATCATATCGGCTTCCACGCCGAGGCGCTTTATGCCTGAAGGGGGTGCCGTCTACATTGATGCTGATGCCTGCCCGGTGAAGGCCGAGGCCGAGCGGGTCGCCACACGCCATGTCATGCGGATGGTGCTGGTGTCGAACGGTGGCATCCGTCCATCGGCCAATCCTTTGATCGAAAGCGTCTTTGTTTCGGCTGGCCCGGATGAGGCGGACAAGTGGATCGCGGACCGCGCCGGGCCGGGGGATGTGGTGGTGACGGGGGATATTCCGCTGGCGGCGAAATGCGTGGAAGCAGGGGCAAAGGTGTTGAAACCCAATGGTGAGGAATTGCATGATCGCAACATCGGGCAGGTGCTGGCGACGCGCGACCTGATGCAGGATCTGCGCAGTGCCGATCCGTTTCGCGTCGGTGGCGGCAAGCCATTTTCCAAAGCCGACCGCTCCCGCTTCCTTGAGGCGCTGGAGCGGGTGATCCGTGCGGCAAAGGCGCTGTGATGTCGCGAGTAGAACAGACAGGGCACGGGCGTGGCGGTGAGGTTGCGTGATGACACAGACCGCCACACCTGACCGGCGCATCCTGATCCTGGGCATTTTCAGTGCAATGGGGGCGTCGTGCTTTTTCTCGATCAACGACACCTCGATCAAGTTCCTGTCGGGCGGCTATGCGCTGCACCAGATCGTGCTGATCCGCACGATGATCGGGTTGGGCGTGCTTTCTGCGCTGGTCCTGCCTTTTCATGGCGGGCTGGCTGCGTTCCGCACCCGGCGTCTTGGGCTGCACCTGACGCGCGGGGCGTTCGTTATCACCTCGAACTTCTGCTACTTCCTCGGCCTCGCTGCCTTGCCTTTGGCCGAAGCTGCGGCGCTGTTTTTCGTCGCGCCCTTGCTGATCACGGCGCTTTCTGTGCCGATGCTGGGGGAAAAAGTCGGCCCGCGCCGTTGGGTGGCGGTTGGGGTCGGGCTGTTGGGCGTGGTGATCATCCTGCGGCCGGGGGCGGGGATATTCCAGCTTGCAACGCTGCTGCCGCTGTTTGCCGCGTTCTGCTATGCGATGCTGCAAATGTTGACCCGGCGTATGTCCGGCACCGAAAGCTCGATCACGCTGACACTTTACATCCAGCTCAGTTTTGCGGTGACCTGCATTATCAGCGGGTTGGTGCTTGGTTCCGGTCAATTTGCCGGGCAGGCCGATCCGTCGCTGGCTTTTCTGACCCGTGAATGGTTCTGGCCTGCGATGGCGGACTGGCCGGTCTTGGTGATCATCGGGCTGTCGAGTGTGATCGGCTCCTTGATGATCACCAATGCGTATCGGACCTGCGAAGCGGCGGTGGTGGCCCCGTTCGAATATATCGCAATGCCGCTGGCGATTACCTTCGGGCTGGTGGTGTTTGATGAATGGCCGGATGCCTGGGCCTGGCTTGGCATGGCGCTGATCTGCGGCGCTGGGCTCTATGTGGTCTGGCGCGAAACGCGGGCCAACCCCGACAAACCACCTCTTGCCGCCGCACCGGGAAACCTGCGATCCTCAGCAGTGGGTGGGATGGAACGGGATGATTGAGATGACACCAAAAGCCGTGATCCATGACATCGGGAATGTGCTGATCGGGTGGCAGCCGGAGCGGTATTATGACAGGCGCATCGGGCCACAGCGGCGGGCGGCGCTTTTTGGTGAAACCGGGGTGGAGGCGATGAACCTTGCCGTTGATGGCGGCGCGCCGTTTCGCGAAACCGTTTACGGTTTGGCCGAAAAGCACCCCAACTGGGCGGAGGAGATTCGCTGGTGGTATGACGATTGGGCCGGGCTTGCCTCCCCCCGCATCGAACATTCCATCACCTTGCTGCGGCGGTTGCGGGCGAAAGGTGTGCCGGTGTTCGTGCTGAGCAATATCGGCGATGAGGTTTTCAGCCACGCGCAGACCCAATATGATTTCCTGCGCTGGTTTGATCGTGCCTATGTCTCGGGTCGGATGAACCTGACCAAACCTGACCCCGCGATCTATGCAGCCGTCGAACGCGATTGCGGCATCGCGCCCGAAGCCTTGCTTTTTGTCGATGACAAGCCGGAAAACACCGCCGCTGCTGCCGCGCGCGGCTGGCAAACCCATCTTTTCACCACCGCCGATGGCTGGGCAGACAAGCTCTGCCAGGCGGGGCTCTTGACTGCCGAGGAGGCCACACCATGACCATGGAAATCGTTCCGTTCGAGGCAGATGAGTTGCTGAATTGGCAGAGTCTGACCGATGCGTTGGAGGCCGGGCACCGCCTGCCTGCCGCTGAGGTGGGCGACAGCCTTTTGTACCGCGACAATGACACGCTGCTCAATCGCGCCGCATGGATTGATGGTTTGGGTCAGCTTGTCAAATGTGCGACGATCTTTCCCGGCAATGGCGCGCATGGCAAACCGACGATCAATGGTTCCGTCACGCTTTACACCGACAAAACGGGCGAGCTGGAAGGGTTGATCGACTTTCATCTGGTGACCAAGTGGAAAACTGCAGGTGACAGTCTGCTGTCCTGCAAAAAGCTGGCGCGCAAGGACAGCCGCAAGGTGCTGCTTGTCGGCACCGGGGCGGTTGCCCATTCAATGATCCCGGCCTATGCCAGCCTGCTTGAGAACCCGGAGTTTTCGGTCTGGGGTCGCAACCCGGTGACGGCTCGGGCGTTTGCCGATGCCACAGGGGCAACGGCGGTCACCGATCTGGAAGCGGCGGTCCGCGGCGCGGATATCATCTGCACCGCCACAATGTCGAAAGAGCCGTTGATCCTGGGCGAATGGCTACAACCGGGTCAGCATCTCGACCTCATCGGTGCTTATCGCCCCGACATGCGCGAAGTGGATGATGAGGCAATGTCGCGCGCACGCATCTTCGTCGATGCACGCGCCACGACTGTCCACCACATCGGGGAATTGATGATGCCGATTGCGAGTGGCGCGATCAACGAGGGCAATATTTCGGCCGATTTCTACGATATGGCGAAAGGCGGCTTCACCCGTCGTTCTGATGACGAAATCACCATCGCGAAAAACGGTGGTGGCGCGCATTTGGACCTGATGACCGCCGCTTACATTCTTCAAACATGGAAGGCCCGGTAAAGGCCGAGGATGTGTGGAACCTCGGTGGCGCGGCAGTTTGCTGTGCAATTATGGTGTGGTGGTCGACTATGTCGTCAGTTCGGCACCACACGGTCTATGATCGAGGCTAAGGGGCAATAAAGGCTATTCCGGCGACGTTTTTTGCTACCGAGCGCCAATATCAGCCCGGGATCGCCTGCATGAGCCGCCGGATCCCGATCAAAGCTACCATCCGCTTGATGTTGTAGGCCAGCACGTTGAGCGCCATCTCGCTGCGCACATTCTTCAGCCTCCGGGTCAGGAAATGGGTGTGGCCCA
This sequence comes from Pseudorhodobacter sp., assembly GCF_030452865.1. Taxonomy (GTDB): domain Bacteria; phylum Pseudomonadota; class Alphaproteobacteria; order Rhodobacterales; family Rhodobacteraceae; genus Pseudorhodobacter. The sequence continues at coordinate 1,203 of NZ_JAKDLJ010000072.1, read as the reverse complement.
TCCAGGCTTTGGCCCCTCCAGATTTTGATTGTGCCGAACGGGTGTTCGACCGTGCAACGTCGCAGGGTCATGGCATCGGGATCACGGCCCAGCCGGTTGCCCATATTATCAACCAGATATTCGTGCTCCCACCGAGTGATCCGCCGTTCCGTGCCGGTGGTGCATTTGCTTTGGAGGGCGCAGGTCTGGCATGCGTTGACCCAGTAACGCCGGGGCTGAACGCCGCGCTCCTCGGCGGTGTAGCGGTAGGTCAGTTCCTCGCCAACCGGGCACACATAGACATCGCGCCCGGCGTCATAGGTGAAGTCGGCCTTCACATACATGCCTTTGGCCGCGTTGCCCGAGGTCGCGGGGCGCGGCACCGTCGTGGTAATGCCCGCCTCGTGACAAGCGAGGATCTCGCTGCCGCTGAAATAGCCCTTGTCGGCAATGGCATGCAGGTCATCGCGGCCCAGAGCATCTTTGGCCGCGATTGACATCGGGCTGAGTTGGTCGCGGTCGAAGCCCTGATTGGTGACTTCGTGCGTGACAATGATGTGGGTCTCGGTGTCGACCGCGCTCTGGACGTTGTAGCCGACCATCCCGCTGTGTCGGGCGCTGGTTGCCATCGCGCGGGCATCGGGATCGGTCAGGGAAATTTGGCCATCAGGTGCGTCGGCCAACGCTTCGTCCATCGCCTTCAGCCGTGCGATTTCCTGCCGGATGCGGCCATAGCGCCGGGCAAGATGGGCCACCTTCTCTGACCGCGCCTCGCCTTCTTCCTGCCGATCAATCCGGACCATCTCGTTGATGTAGCGATCAACATCGGCCTCAAGATGCGCAAGGCGGCTGGCGATCTTGCCCTTAGTGAAGTTCTTGTCACGATTGTTGACGGCCTTGAATTTGCTGCCGTCGATGGCAACACAATCGCCCTTCAGGGTGCCGATCCGGCGGCAAAGCTGGACAAACTGCGCGCAGACCTTGCGAATGCCAGGGCCGTTATCGCGCCGGAAATCGGCAATCGTCTTGTGATCCGGCACCAGCTTGCCGGTCAGCCACATCACTTCGACATTGCGCCCTGCCTCGCGCTCCAGCCTGCGGCTGGACGGGACACGGTTCAGATACCCATAGATGAACAATTTGAGCAGGACCGCCGGATGATAGCCGGGCCGCCCTGTCCGCGCTGGCGCTGCCCGACCGAACCCAAGCCCCGGCAGATCCAGT
>NZ_JAKDLJ010000454.1 GCF_030452865.1 Pseudorhodobacter sp. | reverse complement strand
TGGTTGGTTGCTGAAGGCTGGATATCGCGGGCATGGCCCGCTCCTACATTGCAGGAATCGTGACATGTCCGAATTTGCTCTTCCCAAGAACTCGCAGATCCAGAAGGGTCGGCATTGGCCGGCCGAAGGCGCATCGCGCCCGCGCACCTTCAAGGTCTATCGCTGGAGTCCGGACGACGACAAGAATCCGCGCACGGACACCTACGAGGTGGACATGGCGACTTGCGGGCCGATGGTTCTCGACGCGCTGATCAAGATCAAGAACGAGATCGACCCGACGCTGACCTTCCGTCGTTCGTGTCGCGAGGGCATCTGCGGTTCGTGCGCGATGAACATCGATGGCACCAACACCCTGGCCTGCACCCAGGCAATCGAGGACTGCGGCAAAAGCGAAGTACCGATTTATCCATTGCCGCACATGGACGTGGTCAAGGATCTGGTGCCGGATCTGACGCATTTCTACGCCCAGCACGCTTCGATCATGCCATGGCTGGAAACCAAGTCGAACACACCCGCGAAGGAATGGAAGCAAAGCATCGAGGACCGTGAGAAACTTGACGGGCTCTATGAATGTGTCATGTGCGCCTGCTGCTCCACCGCTTGTCCGTCCTACTGGTGGAATTCCGACCGTTATCTTGGCCCGGCGGCTTTGCTGCACGCCTATCGCTGGATCGTGGACAGCCGGGATGAGGCGACGCCGGAGCGGTTGGATGATCTGGAAGACCCGTTCAAGCTCTATCGTTGCCACACCATCATGAACTGTACCAAAACCTGCCCCAAAGGGTTGAACCCGGCAAAGGCGATTGCGGCGATCAAAAAGAAACTGGTGGACCGTGTGGTTTGACAGGGGATTGCGATGACACCGATTTCCCTTTCTCCCTTGGTTGAAACCCCAAAGCTGCGCATCCTTGATACCTTGCCCGCGGATGCGCGGTTTTTGCGGGGTGAAATCCTGCCCCGCTTGCTGGCGGCTGCGAACAGCTTGCCCGATGGTCAACAACTGCTGGTGATCGAGGCGTTCCGCATCCAGTCCCGGCAATTCGGCATGTGGAACCGGCGGATCGCAAAACTGGCACAACTGCGGGTGCTGCGCGATTTGCGCGACGGGGTTGCGGCGGGGGGCGATGCGCTGGCGCTGATTGATGCCGCCCTTGAAGCCAAGCCGGATATCGACAGCCTGCGGGAAGAAACGCGCGTGACCGTGGCCGACCCGGTGGCAACGCCCTCCGGCCACCAATCCGCGACCGCGATTGACGTGACGATCCTGCACGACGGCGAGCCGCTGGATATGGGCTGTGGCTGGTCCGATTTCGCCGCAATCACCCCCACCTCCAACCGGGTGCAAACCATGTCGCCCGACATCACGCCCGCACAGGCCGCCAATCGCGCCCACCTGCTGGCGGTGATGGAGGCGCAAGGCCTGGTGAATTATCCCGAGGAATGGTGGCACTACTCCTACGGCGACCGGCTTTGGCATGAGGTGCTGACAGGGCGGGGTGAGAACCCCGGCCCGGTCAAATACCTGCCGATTTTCGACAACCCGGCCTTCGCCCAACATCACGCGCGCTGAGACGCCCTGCGCGTGGCGCAACCCCGCCATGCGAGATCCAGCCTTTTCGGCGCGGCCGCAACGGCTTAGCTTTCATGGCGGGAGGAACCTTCGCCAATCCAGAGGTTCTAATGAAAATCACCATCAAACCGGTCGCGGATGCAAAAGCCGCCAAAGCGGCCCTGGACATACTTGATCAGGCTTACGCCTATTTCACCGCCGAAACCCGGTGCGCTGCGAAACACCGGAAGACAGCAGATACCTGACCGGCGATAACCCGATCCAGCCCCCTTCCCGGCCCCGCGCAGAACGGCTAAAATGGGCCATGCTGCCATTTTTCATTCTTGGCATTCTGATCTGGACCGCCTTCGCAGCGGCGTGGATCTGGCTTTGCCTGCAAGCACGCTGCAACGGGTGGCGGGGTGGCTGGGGAAAGCTGGCGGTGCAAGCATCAATCGTTGCGCTGATCTGGGGGCTGTTGCGGGGCTATACCACCGGTTTACCGTTGCTGGTCACCGCGCCGCCGCTGCTGCTGTTCTCCGCGCAGGATGTAGCCGGGTTCCAACGGCTGCTTGTTGCCCTCGCCCCTTACGCGCTGCCTGCCGCCGCAGTCACGACCATCGCGGCGCTCTGCCTGCCCGGCTTGCGCATCTGGGCACCTGGCCTTGCACTCTGCGCGACCCTGCTTGCCACGTTGATATCAGCCGATGCGATTGCCGCCAGAGGAATGTGTCAAACCGCAGCCAATCGCGGGTCCGGCCCGATCCTGCGCCACAGCTTTGCCTTCAGCCTGCGCCACGCCCCGGAGGAGTATCAATTCAATCTGCACGCCCTGACCACGATCGACGGCGAACCTTGGGGTTGGAGTTATCGCGCGATGGACTGGTATCCGATCCCCGCTGACGCCGCCAACAACCTGAGGCAACCCCCAACCCCGCTGCCCTGCCCCTGAGCCTGTCTTCTCTGCAAAAATATCCCCGCGCGGCGCGCATCCACCCCCGCCCCGCGCGCAAGACCAAAAGGTGAAAAATGCCGCTTCTTCTTCTCATCCTTCTGATCGGCACCTTGCTTTTCATGTGGCTGTCACGCCGCAACTCCACGCTGACACGGGACTGTCGCTGGCGGTTG
>NZ_JAKDLJ010000453.1 GCF_030452865.1 Pseudorhodobacter sp. | reverse complement strand
CGGAAACCCAGCGCACCACCGAAAAGCTGAAATCGGTGGAATTTGCTCCGGTGTCGGAGGTGATCCTTGACGACGCCGCGATTTCGCGGTTCCGGCAGAATTATCGGGTGGAATTCGGTGCGGGCGGCTCTGACGACCCGCTGTATGAGGCGGTCAGTGCCGGGCGCAAACATCAGGGGATGGAGCATTGGCTGCCGTTCTTTCATGCGCGGCTGGAAACCCTGTTTGACTATCTGCCGGATGCGGCGGTGATGCTGGACGATCAGGTTACCCCTGCGCGCTTGTCACGCTGGGAAGGGATCGACGATCAATATGACGCGCGGGCCGAGGCGATGAAGGCAAAGGGGCGCCTTGATACCGTCTATAAGCCTGTCGCGCCGGACCTGCTTTATCTGGATGATACCGCTTGGGAAGCCGCAATCGCGCCGCATCGTTTGATCCAGCTTTCACCGCTCGCGCAATCTCCCGGTCCGGGAGTTCTGGACGCCGGTGGGCGCATAGGGCGCAGCTTTGCGCCTGAACGCCAACAAGAAAACATAAGTCTTTTCAACGCTCTTGCCGATCATGTTCAGAAAATACGTCAAGATCGAAATGTGGTGATCGCAAGCTGGTCGGAAGGTGCCCGTGAACGCCTGCGCGGGCTGATCGCCGATCAGGATATTTTGGGCGCGGTGGAGGTTGAGGACTTTCGCGCCGTGAAAGGAACCGGTGGGCTTTTCCTGATGGTCTGGCCGCTGGAGGCCGGGTTCATCGCGCCGGGGCTGGCTGTGATATCGGAGCAGGATGTTCTGGGCGACCGCTTGATTGGCAAACCCAAACGCAAGCGCAAAGCGGAAAACTTCCTGCGTGATGTCGAAACCCTGTCGCCCGGTGATCTGGTGGTGCATGTCGAACACGGCGTCGGGCGCTATCACGGTTTGGAAACCATCACCGCCCTGGGTGCGCCACATGAATGCCTGAGCATTGAATATGCCGAAAACGCCAAGCTCTACTTGCCCGTTGAAAACATAGAACTTCTCAGCCGCTATGGTCATGAGGAAGGGCTGCTGGACCGTTTGGGTGGAGGCGCCTGGCAGGCCAAGAAGGCCAAGCTGAAGGCCCGGATCCGTGAAATCGCCGAGCGTCTGATGCGCATCGCGGCCGAGCGCCACCTGCGCAAAGCCCCGGTGATGGAAGCGCCGCAAGGGTTGTGGGAAGCCTTCGCTGCGCGCTTTCCCTATACCGAGACCGAGGATCAACTGACCGCGATTGCCGATGTCATTGCCGATCTGGAGGCGGGCCGCCCGATGGACCGCTTGGTCGTCGGGGATGTCGGCTTTGGCAAAACCGAAGTGGCAATGCGCGCGGCTTTCGTTGCGGCGCTCGCGGGGATGCAGGTTGCGGTGATCGCGCCGACGACGCTGCTGGCGCGGCAACATTACCGCAGCTTTGCGGAGCGGTTCCGTGGTTTTCCGATCAATGTCAAACCCTTGTCACGCTTTGTGAGCGCAAAGGATGCCGCAGGCACGCGGGCGGGGTTGACCGATGGCACCGTCGATATCGTGATCGGCACCCATGCGGTTCTGGCCAAGGCGATCCGCTTCAAGAACATCGGTCTGCTGGTGATTGACGAGGAACAGCATTTCGGCGTCAGCCATAAGGAGCGGTTGAAAGAGATGCGTTCGGACGTGCATGTGCTGACGCTGACCGCGACACCGATCCCGCGTACCTTGCAACTGTCGCTGACGGGTGTGCGTGATCTTTCGATCATCGCGACGCCGCCGGTGGACCGTCTGGCGATCCGCACCTATGTCAGCGAATTTGACACTGTGACGATCCGCGAAGCGCTGCTGCGCGAACGCTATCGCGGCGGGCAGTCGTTCTTTGTGGTGCCGAGAATTTCGGATCTGCCCTTTGTGGAGGATTTCCTGAAAACGCATGTGCCGGAGGTGACCTATCTCGTCGCGCACGGGCAGCTTGCGGCGAGCGATCTCGACCAGAGGATGAACGATTTCTATGATGGAAAACAGGATGTTCTGGTCGCAACCTCCATCGTGGAATCAGGTCTGGATATTCCGACCGCGAACACCATGATCATCCACCGCGCCGATATGTTCGGGCTATCGCAACTTTACCAGATCCGGGGCCGGGTCGGGCGGGCGAAAACGCGGGCCTACTGCTATCTGACCACCAAACCCCGCGCGCCTTTGACGCCGCAGGCGATGAAGCGTCTGCGTTTGCTTGGCAGTCTCGACTCGCTTGGGGCGGGTTTCAACCTTGCTTCACATGATCTGGACTTGCGCGGTGCCGGCAATCTGTTGGGCGAAGAACAATCCGGCCATATCAAGGAGGTCGGGTATGAGTTGTACCAATCCATGCTAGAAGAAACCATTGCCAAGCTGCGTTCCGGTGAAATCGCCGGTTTGGCGGAGTTGGATGACCAATGGGCACCGACAATCAATCTTGGCGTTCCGGTATTGATACCAGAGGCTTATGTGCCAGACCTTGACCTGCGGCTTGGGCTGTATCGCCGCTTGTCTGGCCTGACGACGAAGGTGGAACTCGAAGGCTTCGCTGCCGAATTGATTGACCGTTTCGGCCCGCTGCCGAAAGAGGTCAATACCCTGATGCTGGTGGTGCGGATCAAGGCGATGTGCAAGCGCGCGGGCATTGCACGGCTCGATGCCGGGCCGAAAGG
>NZ_JAKDLJ010000452.1 GCF_030452865.1 Pseudorhodobacter sp. | reverse complement strand
AGGCCCGCCTCCTTGGCGATGCGCGCCGCCTGTTCGGCCTCGTCCTCATCGGCACCCACCATCGGGGCCAGTTCGCGGGCGAGTGTGGCCACGCGGTCGATCAATTCGGCCTGCGTACCCAGCTTGTTGTGGAAGGTGACGTTGCGCAGGTTTTCGACCCATGTTTCCATGCCCTTATCCGACTTGGCCACGCGCAGGTCATTTTCCCAAAAGAATTTGGCATCCGACAGTCGGGCGGAGAGGACTTTATTGTTCCCGGCCAGAATGGTCGCGCCTTGGTCCTTTGTTTCTCGATTGGCAACAGTGACGAAACCTTCGATCCGGCCTGTCTTTGGGTTGCGGACCGAGAAGAACTTCTGATGTTCGCGCATCGAGGTTTGCAGCACCTCTGACGGCAGGCCCAGAAACGCCTCGCCAATCCGGCCCATCAGCACCACGGGCCATTCGACCAAGCCCGCGACTTCGGCCAAAAGCGCGGCGTCCGGCACCAGTTCCAACCCCCGCGCAAAGGCTTGGTTCTGCGCGTCTTGCCAGATTGCGGCTTCACGCTCTGCCGGGTCAAGCATCACGAAAGCGCGGCGCAGTTTGACGGCGTAATCGTCGAAACCGGTTACTGCAAAGCGGCCCGGAGCCATGAAGCGGTGGCCTTCGGTGGTGTTGCCGGCGGTCAGTTGATCGACGATGATCGGCACGACCTCCGAACCATCCTCTGCGGACAGAATACAAAGGATCGAATGCAAAGGTCGCACCCAGCGCAACGTGCCCTGCCCCCAGCGCATCGACTTCGGCCACGGGAAGGTGCGGATGGCGGCTTCCACCACCTCGGCGATGATCGCCGGGGCGGCGCGTCCGGGTTTGTCGATCACCGCAAAGTACACCTGCCCCTTTTTATCGTCGCGCAGCTCCAATTGATCGCGGGTCAGCCCGGTGGACCGCAAAAACCCTTGCAAGGCGGCATCCGGGGCATCGGCCTTCGGCCCTTTGCGTTCCTCGCGCGTGGGTTTGCTTTCTTCCAACAGCCCTTCCACTGTCAGCACCAAACGGCGCGGGGTAGAAAAAGCGCCAGCCGAGGCATAGGTCAACCCGGCCTCTACCAGACCATCGGTCACCAGCTTTTTCAGGTCAGCCGCCGCGCGGACCTGCATCCGCGCGGGGATTTCCTCGGAAAAGAGTTCAAGCAGCATATCGGGCATCGGTTATTCCTTTGGCGGCACGGGTGGCGGAACCGGGCAGTCTTCAGGTGCGGGGTCGCCGTTGAACACGACCGCACCGCACGCGTTGATCTGGTTCCAGGCAAATGCGCGGCCGTCATCCATCACGACGACGACCCGATCAATGCCGTATTTGATATTCGCTTCACCAAGATAGGCCGTGGCGCGGCCCTGCTCCAGCGCCTCCCCGATTGCTTCGGCGTCAAAACAGGAAAACCACGAGGGCGCGACCAAAGGTTCCGCCTTTTCATAAACCTGATAGGTTTCGGTCAGCATCGCCATGCTTTGCGGGGTATGGAAGCAGGCACGGAACCGGATGGGCGAGCTTTCGGCGTCAATGCCTTGAAACCCCTCGATCAAAACCGGTTCAACCGCGCCTTCAACGGTGGTCATCCTGATTTCGGCGGCGGGGGCAGAGGCGGCGATCTCGTGGTAGTAGCCGTAGACTTGCAGATAATAGATCGCGCCGCCGACAAGTAATGCAGATATCACGATAACCCCTACGAGAAATTTGCCGATCACAGCGTTTCCAGTTTCGGTTCTGCGCCCGCCGCTTCAGTCATAATGAAGGCATCGGCGCAGGCTTTGGCGAGCGCACGCACCCGGCCGATATAGGCCTGGCGTTCGGTGACGGAGATCACGCCGCGCGCATCCAGCAGGTTGAACAGGTGGCTGGCCTTGATACATTGATCATAGGCCGGGTGCGCCATGATGATATGGCGACCCGCGCTATCCACCGGGTCAGCGGCAAGGGTGCGGCCACATTCGGCCTCGGCATCCTCAAAATGCTGGAGCAGCATCGCAGTGTCCGCCTGATCAAAATTCCAGCGGCTGTATTCCTGTTCGGTCTGGCGAAAAACATCGCCGTATTTCAACGGAATCGGCGAGTCCGGATCGTTGTAGGGCATGGCCATGACGTGATCAACACCAAGGATATACATCGCGAGGCGTTCCAAGCCATAGGTCAATTCACCGGAAACCGGGTGGCAATCATGGCCGCCGACTTGTTGGAAATAGGTGAATTGGCTGACTTCCATGCCGTCACACCACACCTCCCAGCCCAGGCCCCAAGCGCCGAGGGTCGGGCTTTCCCAGTCATCCTCCACAAAGCGGATATCGTGCAGGTCCATGTCAATGCCGATGGCGGCCAATGACCCGAGATAGAGCGCCTGCAAATCCGGCGGGCTGGGTTTGATCAGCACTTGATACTGATAATAGTGCTGCAACCGGTTCGGGTTTTCGCCGTAACGCCCATCGGTCGGGCGACGGGAGGGTTGCACATAAGCCGCGGCCCAGGGCTTTGCGCCGAGCGACCGCAGGGTGGTAGCCGGGTGAAACGTACCGGCCCCAACCTCCATGTCATAGGGTTGCAGAATGGCGCAGCCTTTGGCCGCCCAATAGCTCATCAATCGCAGGATGATTTCCTGAAAGCTGCGCGGGGCGTCGGGTGGGTTGGTCATGCGCGTC
>NZ_JAKDLJ010000071.1 GCF_030452865.1 Pseudorhodobacter sp. | reverse complement strand
GCAAAATAGGAATTTGCATCCAGATCGCATCAATGTCTTCCACATCGGTTTTCGCCCCGCTCAGATGCGTTCTGCACCTTCTCAAGACTATAGAGGGTGAGTCGTTACCAACCTGTAACCAATTGATCCAAATTGAAGCCCATTATTGCCGGTCTTGTCTTTGACGCAGAAAGCATCGCTGAATCTCGCGGCTTCAGCGAGATTCACACCGCTACCCCTTCGCCTCGACTGTGGAGGTCACCTCCGCCTCAATCAACCTGATCCGGAATTTCCTGCTGACTGAGCAGTGTGCCCAACAACTCACGAGCGGCGGAACTTTCTGCGAGCAGGGCGCGGGTGGTGGCGAGCGGGCCGACGACCGACGCGTCGTTCCGCGTGGAGTCAACGTCGATGGAGAGCGCTGCGCCGGGTTGCGCAAACAAATTGGCTGCGTCTCGCCAAGTGCCGTCGTTGGCCAGATTGGCAACCCTTGGCCATTCGTGGTGTTGACGGGCAATTTGTGCAGCCGACTCCATATCGCCTGCGCGTTCAAACACCTCTGATGCGGAAGCGTCTTGTAACATCGCGAGTGCGTTCGCGCGCAAGACATCCGCATCGCGACCAGTCATCCCGATGATCGCGCGTAAAGCGGCAGGCGCATCGCGGAGCGCCAGATGTGCCGCACCGATCAGAAGCTGGCGGTTTCCTGCCTCTGGGTCCGATGTGCCCGTCGGCTTTCTCAGCCAGAGCAGGGTGGCTTGCGGAAAGCCGAGTGTCAGCAGGCGGCGCGCGAAGGTTTGGTTTGTTTTGTCTGAAAGCCTCGGAAACATATCGGTATCATCAAGGACGGCAGCGGCCAACAGAGCGTCATCGCTGCCGCCAGTTGCCAGCATCGTCCACACGTCGACGGCAGCGGCGGGGTTTCCGGCCACCATCGCGAATGCCGCATCGAAACGATCTTGCGTGGCATAGGCAAGGCCAAGTGCATTGCGCAAAGCGGCTTCCTCATCGCCGCCCTTCGCCTCTTGCAACAACGCTTCCGCGACGGTGGTGAGTGGTGCGCCAACCTCCTCGCCGGACTGCACCTGCGTTTCAATCAATGAAATTGTTGATTGCAGTCCGACAGGGCCGGTTTCACCAACCAGTGGCGCAAGCGTTGCTTCGGCTTTGTCGCTGTGCCCGTTGGCGCGTGCAATTTCCGCGTCCAAAAGGTGTGTTGCGGGTTCTATTGGCCCTGGCGCGCGAAGGATCGCGTCACGGATCGCGCGCGCGGTTTCCGTATCACCTGCCGACAGAAAACGATTGCCGAGAACCGGGCCAAGATGGCGCCGCAGATGCAGCGGTAAAGCGGAAAAAGCGCGCAAGACTGCCGGAATCGCAATGCGGTTTGGTGGGGGGATTTCGCTATCCGCCAGGATCGCCCAGAGCGCGGCATTGGTGTTGCACACCTCCATTCCGGAAAACACCATACCCGGATCTGGTTTTAGATCGACAATAGCAGCCAATGCTTCCCAGATTGGAACATTGGGGTCCGTCGGTTTGAATGTCCTGATCAGCCCAAGTGCTTCAGCGCCAAAACCAATATAGACATGATATTTCACCGCACGGGCAATTGCCAATGGGTCAGGGCGGTCGAACTCTCCGACGAGATTGCTGGAAAGCAGACCGATCGTTTCGCTTACCGGCCCGGCCGCGCCCCAGCCCGCGACATTGAGGTCGTCATCCAGGAGACAGGCAGTTCCCTCTGCGGTCATGTGGCGCGCGTCACGCCCCGCCGTATTTGCGGCGACGCCGGGCACTTGACCAACCGTAATATTGCTTTCGTTCAGCGATGGTCTCGCGGGTATCTGCGGGGCGGGTAGCGTCTTGGTGATTTCCACCGTGCCTTGCGCTGCCCCTTTGGCCAATTGCCATAGCAGCCGCTCTTCGGCACCTTCCAGATTGGCCGGGGGCAAGCGAAATCCAAGCTTATCTGCCGAGCGTGGCGTCCGCGCGGCATGATTGATCGCTTCGTCGAGGTTGGCTGGGGCTGCGGTTGCCTCATTTCCAGGCACTGCCTTCGGCTTTGCAGTTGGTTTTTTCCCATGGAGTGAAGTCATCTCGGTGCCGCTCTCCGAAAGCTCGAAAGAGGAGCCATCGGGTGCAGGGCCGGCTTTTATATCAATGACGAGAATGCGGTCACGAAGTTCAAACGGGAGCGCGTGGCACGCACAATTAACCTCGATAAGAAGCGCGCCGGTTGCGGGGTCTTTGAATATTCGCGACAGGCGGTTCGACGAAATCCGCCGATATGCGTCGGTCAGGTCAAAACTCTGCCGCTTCCCTTTGACCGACAAACCGTAGCCGTTTTCGGTGCGAAAAAGCCGCCAATCCGGTTGGTTTGGAAAGCTCAGGACGAGGCGCGTGAAAGTCCCGTGTTCGCCAGAAGTGACGTTTACGGCCTGGGCCTTTGCCAAAGGCGCGATCAGCAGCAGCAGTGCGACCAACAGGTATTTCATGCCACTTCCTGCTTCAGTGCGCGCAACGCCTCTTCCAGATCACCAAAGCTCGGCCGGACATGATGCGGTGTGTTCTGACGCCCGACTTCAATGCAGATATTCGCGGGGTGGTTGTGAAGGTTTGCAATCAGGACTTCGCGGATCAACAGATAGAAATGGTTGTCCTCCTCCGTCACGGATTTGACCCGTGTTGCGAAAGGGCCAACCAATCCATAGGCAAGAAAGACCCCCAGAAAGGTGCCCACAAGTGCTCCGCCGATCATTTTTCCCAGAATTTCAGGCGGCTGATCCAGCGCACCCATGGTCTTGATGATGCCAAGTACGGCGGCGACGATCCCCAGTGCGGGCAATGCATCGGCGACGCTTTGCAAGGCATGGCTGGAATGCATCGCGTGGTGCTGGTTGGTTTCCATCCGCTTATCGAGAACTTCTTCTACCTGGTGAGGGTCGTCGTAATTCATTGAGGCGGCGCGCATGGTGTCGCAGATCAAATCCACCGTTTCATGGTCACGCTGGATCTTGGGGTAGCGCGAAAACACCGTCGATTCCGCTGGATTTTCGATATGTTCCTCGAGTGCTACCGGACTGGTCTTTGCAATGCGGATCAGTTCGAACAGCAGACACAGCAAGTCGCGATAATCCTGCGGTTTCCACTTCGGGCCCTTGAACACCCTGCCGATGTCTTTCGCGGTCTTTTTCACCGCCGCAAAGTCATTCGAGACAATGAATGTCCCGACCGCGGCGCCACCGATCATCAACAATTCAAACGGCATCGCCTTGAGAATGATGCCCAGCTTGCCGCCAGCGAGCACATAGCCGCCAAACACCATCACGAAAATTACAACAAGACCGATGACGCCAAACATTGGCTGCTCCTCTTCCATTTGTCGTCAAGCTGGCAGAACCGGGTTAACAAAGACTCAGCAGGAGTCAGTTTTTCGGTACATTTGCATTGCGGCCCGCAAGAAGAACGCTGACGGTATAGGCCAGTTCCGCCGGCATGGCTGACAGGATTGCTGCGGCTGATTCGGGACGCATGCGGCCCAAGAAGCCTGCGGCGAACTCCGGTGCCATCGCGGCAAAAAGCGCCCCGGCGTCTTTGGGCTTCATCGCCTGATACACCTCGGTCAACCGGCTGAGGTCCGCTTCAGCCGCCCCGTCGGAACGGGCGAGAGTTTCGTTCAGGCTGGCTTCCGCCGCCGCCAGTTTTGCAAGCCGTATTTCAATCGCCTGGTCGGCCAGAGACAAAGCGGCCAGACGATCCGCCAAAGCGGTTTCCCGCGCAGACAAGCGCTGCTCCCTCTCGGTCAAAGCCTCCGCCAGGGCGGCCGGCGGTTTCGGGCAATCCAACGCCGCGGACGACTGCGCGGCGTCGTTGCTGGTGGCATGGCTCTTGCTCAACGCGAAGGCAATTCCGATACCGTCGCCCAGGCGCAACGCGCCGGATGCCCCAAGGAACATCGCGAGGATGAACAGCGCACCGCGACCGGCGCGACGTTTCACTGGTTTGCTCATTCGGCAGCCTCCAGCTTGTCAGGTTGTGACCGGCGACGGACGAATCGCAGCCGTTTTTCGCTTTCGTTCTCGGCCACAGCGGATTCAGATGGTTGAGGAGGCGGTTCGGAAGGCAGATCATGCATGGAGGCCAGCAGCAATTCCAGCCGCGCGGCAACGGCCTCGCCCCGTTCCGTCAGGGTTTCCAATGCTTTGGCTTGCCCGTTCGCGGCGCCTCTCGCCTTTTCAAGCGCGGTCGTCATGTCATCAACCTGCGCGGAAAGCACCGCAATCGCACCCCCCATGCCGGTTTCCAGCGTTTGCAACCGTTTTAGTCGCAGCGCCAGAACATAGCAGTAGATCGCAGCACCGAAGGCGCCGGAGGCAAGCAAGATATCGGCAATGAGTTGCATGGTTTTCCCCGTTCAGTTCAGGACAAATTCGGTTATCAAAAGATCGCGTACGCGGCCTTCGCCGGTCACGATCTGGATTCGTCGCAACATATGCGCGCGCAAACGAACGAGCGCGGAGGGGTCCTCCAGTTCTGCGACATCAATCGCGCGCAGATAACCGTTCAGGACGTCGAGAATACGCGGCAAAAGCAGCGTGACATCCGTCGTGTTCGCCTTGCCAACCTCCAATTGTGCGGTGAAGCGCAAATGCTTTGCCGAAGAACCCGGCCCCAGCGATATGATGATCGGCTCCACCGGTACGAAGGCGATTTCCGGCAGCGGATCGGGCCGGGGGCTCGCTGTCGCTTCGTGGCCCCCCCCCAGAAGCAATCCCGACCAAGTGGCATAAAAACCGCCCACTCCGACCAAAACCGCACCCACTAGCCCCAGCAAAAGCGGCAGCTTTGACTTCTTCCGCGGTGCCGCGTCGTTTTTTGGGTCCATCACTTCGGCCATCGGATTCTCCGCTCACTACATTCGAGTTTGTTTTAGCGGCAGGTCACTAACCGATTGTTAAGGCCCATCCGTCAAACCTAGGGGAGCGTGGGGCAGAAGCCCTGAAACAGAAAGAATGCCTGTGCAAAACCTTATTTCGCTTTGGTCCTCCCTTTCCATTCACCGCCGAATCATTGTCGCAGGGGCGACGATTGCCATGTTTCTTGCGATTTTCGCGTTGTCACGCATGGCAACCACGCCGGGAATGGCGCTGCTCTACGCAGGGCTGGACAGCAGCGCGGCGGGGGAGGTGGTGCGGGCTCTGGACCAGCGCGGCGTGGCCTACCAGATCAGCGGTGATACGATTCGGGTCGATGCAAGCCAGCGCGATGCGCTGCGAATGACGCTCGCGGCGGAGGGGCTGCCTGCAACCGGCGCTGCGGGTTACGAATTGCTGGATGGCTTGTCGGGCTTCGGCACCACCTCGCAAATGTTCGACGCCGCCTATTGGCGGGCAAAAGAGGGGGAGTTGGCGCGCACTATCGTCGCGACCCCTGCGATCAGGGCGGCGCGCGTTCATATTGCACAAAGTCCGACGCAGCCGTTCCAACGCGACACGCGGCCAACTGCCAGCGTCACGATCACCTCCGCATCGGGGGCCTTGCCTGCCGCGCAGGCCAATGCAGTGCGCCATCTGGTTGCAGCAGCGGTTGCGGGGATGCAGCCCGAGGATGTGTCGGTGATCGACAGCGTTGCAGGCTTTATTCCGGCGGATGCCGCGGCGGCGTTGCCCGTTGCGGGTGGCGACGCGCGCGCCGCCGATCTGAAACGCAATATCGAACGGCTGCTTTTTGCACGGGTCGGGCAAGGCAAGGCGATTGTTGAGGTTTCCGTGGACGTTGAGACGGATCGCGAGCAGATCACCGAAAAACGGTTTGATCCGCAAGGTCGGGTCGCGATTTCTTCTGACACTGAGGAGCGGAACAATTCTGCCACTCAACCCAATGACGATGTGACCGTGGCCTCCAATCTTCCCGAAGGGGATGCAGCAGCGGGTGGGCAAGGCAAAAGCAATTCTTCCGAAACCCGCGAGCGAGTGAACTACGAAGTATCGGAAACACAACGCGAGGTGCTGAAAGTGCCGGGGGCGTTGCGGCGGGTGTCGGTGGCGGTTCTGGTCGATGGCGAACAGGTGACGGCCGCCGATGGTGTCGTCAGTTGGCAGCCGCGCGCCGAGGACGAACTTGCGGTGTTGCGCGAACTTGTGACCTCGGCGGCGGGGCTCGATCTTACGCGCGGCGATGTTCTGGTCTTGAAATCACTGGCTTTTGAGCCAGTGGGTCAGGCAGGCAGCATTGCAGAATCCGGCATGTTTTCGACCTTTGGCCCGATCGACCTGATGGCCCTTATTCAGGCTGCGGTTCTGGCACTGGTCGCGCTGATCCTTGGTGTCTTCGTGGTGCGGCCTTTGCTGGCCGCCGCGCCGAAGATATCTCATATGGCGGGGGAGCCGGGCCCGTTGGCCCTGCCACCGGGCGCGACCGGTTCCGCAACAGCGCGCGGCGCGCAGCCCCGCATCGTGACGGGGGAGATTGATGACCACGACCTACCGGATCTCCCGGTGATTTCGGTGGACGACGATGAACGGGGTTTGTCCGACCCCATGGCACGCTTGCGCCGCCTGATTGATGAACGTCAAAGCGAAACCGTTGAAATTCTGCGCGGCTGGATGGAAACCGACGAGGAGGAGCAAGCATAATGCCCCCGCTCCGGCTGGAAGTGTTCGAAGAGTCAGCGCGGGCGGGAGGCAACACCGTTGTCACCGACCTCAGCGCGATGGAAGAAGCGCGTCTGGCGGCCTATGAACAAGGGTATACTGCGGGCTGGGAAGATGCCACCGCCGCGCAACAGGATGAAAAGGCAAGGCTTTCCGCCGATCTCGCTCATAATCTCCAAGCTCTCGGCTTCACCTATTTCGAAGCGAGATCGCATGTCGTGCGCGCGTTGGAGCCATTGCTGACCGATATCGTCGGGCAGCTTTTGCCGATGGTCGCACGGCATGCGCTTGCGCCGCGCGTGCTGGAAATTCTGTTGCCCATGGCCGATGAGGTCGCCAATGCGCCGATCGAGTTGCTGTTCAACCCGACGGCGCGACCGGCAATCGAACCGCTAATCGAAATGGATAGCAGCCCGCCCATCAGTTTGGTGGAAGAACCGACTTTGGGTGAAGGGCAGGTTTATTTGCGACTTGGCGCTGCAGAGGCGCGTGTCGATCTTGACGATGCCATTGCGCAGATTGACCGCGCGTTGAGCGATTTTTTCACACTCTCCACAAAGGATACGACCCATGGATGAGATTTCTGACGCCAACCCGTTCAGCCAGGTGCCGATCGAGATCACGATTTCGGTCGGACGTGCGCGCCCTCTGGTCCGCGAATTGCTGAAGCTGGAACGAGATGCAGTACTGACGCTTGATCGTTGCGTCGATGATCCGGTAGAGCTCTGGGTCGGGGACCGCTTGATCGCGCGCGGTGAGTTGGAGGAGATGGAGGGGGAAAACGCCGGGCAACTGGCCGTTCGGCTGACTGAAGTTGCCAACCTGCGGGGCGGGCTTTGATGCGAATATGGTGCTGTGCCGCAGCGGTCCTGCTCGTTGGTACAGCGCCGGCGTTGGCGCAGCAGATCACTCTGGATCTGGGCGATGGCGGGTCGCTCTCCAGTCGGGCGATCCAATTGCTGGCGCTGGTTACCGTGCTGAGTCTGGTGCCGGGGCTGGCGGTGATGGTGACCTGTTTTCCATTCATCGTTACGGTGCTGTCGATCCTGCGGCAAGCGATTGGTTTGCAGCAATCACCTCCGAATATGCTGATCGTCAGCCTCGCGCTGTTCCTGACATGGTATGTCATGGACCCGGTGTTCACCGAGGCTTGGATCAAGGGCATCGAACCGCTCAGCACCAATCAACTGGGATTCGAAGACGCTTTCGCCGCAACCATGACACCGTTTCGGGTGTTCATGGTGGCGCGATTGGATGCTGACACCTTCGCCGCGATGCAGGCGCTGCGACCGGGTGAGGCGACGGCCCCCATTGATGCGCAGCTTTCGCTGCTGATCCCGTCGTTCCTGCTGTCCGAAGTGCAGCGCGCGTTTGAGATCGGGTTTCTGATCTATCTGCCGTTTCTGATCATTGATCTGGTTGTCGCTGCGGTCCTGATGTCGATGGGGATGATGATGGTCCCCCCCGCAGTGGTTTCGATGCCATTCAAGCTGGCGTTCTTTGTGGTTGCCGATGGCTGGGCGCTGGTCTCAAGTGCATTGGTTCGAAGCTATTTCTAGCTGTCGCATTCCGCCTGAATTCGCGGCGGCTTGACGTAGAGGTGTGGTGTAACTTGTGCCGGACTTTCATCGCCGGCATTGGCGTTCTGCTCCGCCCGGCTGACTGCGGGAACTGTGTGTCGCAGGGTGATCCGTGAACGCCATTGGTTCGAGTGAACAGCGAACGACATAGCGTATCAGTGTCTGCTCCAGGTCACTCGTGCTGTCGAAACGCTTTAGGGAACCGATCCGTTGCTCTGACGGTATGCGGAGAACCGGGCGATCCTATCTTTTGCGGCCCTTCAGTTGTCGCGCAGCCGGAATCGCTGGATCTTACCGGTCTGGGTTTTCGGCAGGGTTGAGACGAACAGCACCTTGCGAGGGTATTTATAGGGCGCGATGGTTGCCTTGACGTGATCTTGCAGCCGTTTCACACAGGCGGCGTCTTCGATACATCCTTTGATGAGAACCACATGCGCGACGACAATCTGTCCCCGCGCGTCATCCGGTTCGCCCACAACGGCACATTCGAGAACCTCCGGATGCGAGAGCAGCGCCGCCTCCACGTCCGGCCCGGCAATGTTGTAACCGCTGGAAACGATCATGTCATCGGTACGGGCGGCGAAATGGAAATAGCCGTTTTCATCCTGAAAGAACGCATCCCCGGTCAGGTTCCAGCCGTTCTGGACGTATTTCTTCTGGCGCGGGTCGTCCATATAGCGGCACCCGGTCGGGCCACGCACCGCCAGACGCCCGATTTCACCACGCGGAATTTCTTTGCCCTGCTCATCGACGATCTTCGCCTCATAGCCTGCAACAGGGCGACCGGTGCAAGCGGGTCGGTGATCGTCAAAACGGTTTGTGATGAAGATGTGCAACATCTCGGTGGCGCCGATCCCATCCAGCATCGGCTTGCCGGTTTTGGCCATCCATTCTTCATAGACCGGCGCGGGCAAGGTTTCCCCCGCCGACACGGCCGCCCGCAGGCTCGACAGGTCCGCGCCTTCGTCCATTGCTTTCAGCATCACGCGGTAAGCGGTAGGTGCTGTGAAACACACGGTCGCGCGGTATTGCTGAATGATCTCTACCATATTCGGCGGCGAAGCGTTTTCCAGCAGACAAGCCGCCGCCCCGAAGCGCAAGGGAAACACTGCCAGACCACCCAAACCAAAGGTGAACGCCAAAGGCGGCGAGCCGATGAACACATCCTCCGGTGTGACCTTCAACACCTCTTTCGCATAACCATCCGCGATCGTTAGAATATCGCGGTGAAAATGCATCGTCGCTTTCGGATCACCAGTGGTTCCGGAGGTGAAGCCCAGCAAGGCCACATCATCGCGTCCGGTTTTCGGCCCCTCAAACCGCACGGATTTGCCCAACGCCACGCGGTCCAACTCCGCATCATGGTTGGCGGTGCCGTCGAAGCCTATGACATGCTTGAGGAAACGAGAGGATTTTGCGCAATTCACCATCTCCTCCATCAGCCGCGTATCACAAAGCGCGAGCGACACTTCGGCCTTGTCGACGATCTGGCCCAGTTCCTTGGCGCGCAGCATCGGCATGGTGTTCACCACCACCGCTCCCGCCTTGGTTGCCGCCAACCAGGCTGCCACCATCGCGGGGTTGTTCGCCGACCGGATCAGCACCCGATGCCCCGGCTTCACACCGTAATCCTCGACCAGAGCATGGGCGATGCGGTTGGTCCAGTCCGCCAACTCCTTATAGGTCCGCAACCGCCCGTTGCCGATCAGTGCGGTATGGTCGCCAAACCCCTTGGCCACCATACCGTCCGTCAACTCCACCCCCGCATTCAGCCAATCGGGATAGGCAAAGCCCGCGCGCGGCAAGTCAGGCCATTGGTCGTCGGGGGGCAGGCGATCCCGTGTGAAACTGTCGGTGTGGCCGGTGGGTCCAAGTTCCATGAAAACCTCTTATTCCTGGGGAATGACGGCGGTGGCTTCGATTTCAACCTTGGCGCGGTCTTCCACAAGGGCGACCACCTGCACCAAAGCCATTGCGGGATAATGCCGCCCGAAATGCTCGCGATATGCGGCACCGATTGCGCGCAGACTGGCAAGATATTCCTGCTTGTCCGTGACATACCACGTCAGCCGGGTCAGATGCTTCGGCTCCGCTCCGGCTTCGGCCAATATCTGCTTGATGGAAAGCAAAGCCTGCGCCACCTGCGCGCCGAAATCATCGGTCTCAAACTCCTGATCCGCGTTCCAGCCGATTATGCCGCCGGTAAACACCATCCGCCCGGTTGCCGCAACGCCGTTGGCATAGCCCTTGGCCGCCATCCAATGCTTCGGGTGGAGGGTTTGATGCGGGCCGATATCTTCACTCATGTCCGTGATCCTTTTTTGCAAATTCAGCCATCCGGGTTCGAACCGGCCCGGCCCAGGGCTGTGGTTGCCCCAAACAGTCGACATTGACCAGCGTGAGGTCTGCGGTCAGCCGGTCAATGCCGCCTGCCTCCGCGATAATGCGGAACCCGACCGAGGTGCGCCCGATGCGTGTGATCTCCAGCCCGAAGTCCAGTTTCTCGCCCAGACGGGACGGCGCGTGAAAGTTCACCTCAAGCCGCGCGGTGGGAACGCCGCGCCGTTCCTCCATCATCTCGGCAAAGGAATTGCCCAGCACGTCGGCAAAGAAATTCTCCACCACCGAATTCGTCATCTCGAAATAGCGCGGGTAAAAGACGATCCCTGCCGGATCGCAATGATTGAACTCAATCTGGATCACGCGGTGGTAGGGCATCAATCATTCGCCTCGGGGGGCAGGAAATTCACCTCATGTTCGGCCGAAACCTTCACCACCGCTTCCACATCCGTCATATTATGCAAGATCGCAAACAGCTCCGGCAGCTTGCCCGCGGGTGAAACCCAGAACAGCGCCCGCGTCGGCTTGTCGCTCTTGTTGAAATAACCATGCGGCACCCCGCGCGGCATCCGGACCAGATCACCGGCTTTCGCCACGCTCCACACCCCGTCCAGCTTCACTTCCAACTGGCCTTCCTGCACAAGAATGAACTCATCCTGTGTCGGGTGGATATGGACCGGCACAAACTGCCCCGCCTCGCTGTTCGTCTCAAACGAAAAGCTGCTGTCACAGCGGGATTTCGGAAAATAGCGCTGGCCAAGGATGTTCCACTCCACACCTTCAAAACCTGTCCCATCGCGGGTAATGCCGCCACTCAATGCTTCTTTCATCCTCTTTCCTTCCTGAATTTCAATCCAAAACCGCGCGGGCAATTACCACGCGCTGCACGTCACTTGCGCCTTCATAAATCCGCAAGGCGCGAATTTCACGGTAAAGGCTTTCCACCGCAAACCCATGCCGCACACCGTCACCGCCATGCAGTTGCACAGCCGCATCAATCACCTTCTGCGCGGCTTCGGTGGCATAAAGTTTCGCCATCGCTGCCTCACGGCTAACCCGCGCCGCGCCCTGATCTTTGGTCCAGGCGGCGCGGTAGATCAGCAATGCGCTCGCGTCGATCTGCAATGCCATATCGGCGATATGGCCCTGCACCATCTGCAATTCCGCCAACGCAGCGCCCCCGATCCGGCGGCTTTTCACCCGAGCCAGCGCCTCATCGAGCGCCCGCCGCGCAAAGCCCAGTGCCGCAGCGCCAACTGTGGAGCGGAAAACATCAAGCACCGACATCGCAACCTTGAACCCCGCACCCGAAGCGCCAATCAACGCCCCGTCCGGTACAAACACAGCGTCAAAGCGCAAATGCGCAAGCGGGTGTGGGGCGATCACTTCAATCCGCTCCACTACGCTCAACCCCGCCACAGCCGCAGGCACCAGAAACGCCGATAAGCCCTTCGCGCCTGGCGCTTCGCCGGTCCGTGCAATCACGACATAGACATTGGCGATCCCACCGTTGGAAATATAGGTCTTCTCCCCCGAAATACGGGAGGCCCCCGGCCCGATCTCCGCCACCCGAGGCCGGGCAGCCCCGGGCGCGC
>NZ_JAKDLJ010000451.1 GCF_030452865.1 Pseudorhodobacter sp. | reverse complement strand
ACCCAGCCCCAAGCCGATGATGCACCCCGCCCCGCGCGCCAACCCGCCCGCGCGCAGCATCCACGCGAACAGGCCAAACGACTATTCCCAAGCCGGGATTTTCACTGAAAATGTCCAGAAAGGGCGACCCTTTTACCGATCCCCTTCGGCCTTGCGATGCAGCGCCAGCATGATCAGCCAGACCCCGTTCGAAATCAGGTCGATCCCCAGAAACAGGCCCAGCACGACCGCCGCCGATTGCGGGAAATTGGCGAAGATCATCACGCCGAGCAGAATGGATATCGCGCCGGACAGGATCATCACCCATCGCAATTGCGAATTACTGCTGCCAAAGCCCAGGAACACCCGGAAAGCCCCGGTTACCAGCAACATCACCGCCACGAAATAGGTCAGGGAGATCATCCCGCTCAATGGCTCCCCGATCAGGTTTCCGCCCAGAACGACCAGCAGAACACCCAGCAACAGCGTCAAAATCCGCCCGCCCCAGCCCAGGTCGCCAAAGGCAGAGATGATGACCAACACGCCGACCACCATGAACAACCATCCTGCCAAGACCACCGCCGTCAACGTCGCCGCAAACGGATTGGCAAGCGCGAACACCCCGCCGACCAGAGAAATCACCCCGACAATCAGCCACCAGACCCAGTTCTTCATCGACCCATCCTTCATTTTTGGGCAACTGCCCGTTTCAAAGCAACCATTCCACCGGCAAGAACCCGATCACCACGATGGCGATTTGCTGGAACCAAGTCGCACCCGGTTCCTCCTGATAGATCACCACCTTGTTATTGCCCAATGTTTCCTGCCAGACCATCTTGTTTTCCGGCGTCAGTTCCGGCCGATAGCTGACTTCGGCCAAAGGCCCGTCAAATCCGGCGCTGATCTTTTGCGCCATCACCGGGCTGTCAATCAAAAAACCCATCTCGCAATTCAGCTTGGCCGAACGCGGGTCGAAATTGAACGAGCCGATGAAAATGCGGCTGTCATCCACCGCAAAGGTTTTGGCATGCAAACTCGCCCCCGACAGGCCAAGCGGTTTGATCTGTAGATCGGCCTCCGGTGTCATGTTCCCGCGCAATTTCAGTTCATATAGCTTCACGCCCGCTTGCAGCAATTCGCGCCGGTACTTGCTGTACCCGGCATGCACCATCAAAACATCCGTCGTGTTCAAGGCATTGGTCAGAATACGCACATCGACGCCGGACTTTGCGAGGTCGCCAAAATACTCAGCCCCTTTCTCGCCCGGCACGAAATAAGCCGAAACCAGATCAAGCCGCTTCGCGATACCACCCAAAATCCCGCCCAAGCGCGAGATCATCAACTGGTCAGGGGTGGCGATGCCTTGCCCCTTGACGGGATCATCCGCCACAAGCTGCACATCGGTCCATTCCAGATGGGTGGTGTCTTGGGTGTACTTGGCGGCACTGCTGTCCATCTCCCCCAGAAAAGCCTCCGCCTCCGGGCTCGCGACAACCTCCGCCAAACGCGCCTCGAATCCGGCCAAATCGCCGGAACCTCTTATGATGCTTTCCGCCGCAAAAACCGAGGCGCTGTTCCAGTACTCATCAAACACCGCAGCCGTTTCCGGCACCACCTTGCCCGCCGCCAACACATCCATATCAATATAGAAATTGTCGTTGCCGACCTGAAAATACTCATCCCCGATGTTGCGCCCGCCAATGATTGCCGCCGCCCCATCGGCAATAAGGGACTTGTTGTGCATCCGCCGGTTCATCCGAAAGAAATCAAAGGTATAACCCGCCATCTTTGGCGCCCGGGTCGTGGAGGGGTTGAACAGCCGTAT
Source organism: Pseudorhodobacter sp. (assembly GCF_030452865.1). Lineage (GTDB taxonomy): Bacteria > Pseudomonadota > Alphaproteobacteria > Rhodobacterales > Rhodobacteraceae > Pseudorhodobacter. The sequence goes on along the minus strand of NZ_JAKDLJ010000451.1, from coordinate 891 downwards.
CTCAAAATTATCCTGCGAATTCAAAGCGGCAATAATGGGATCAAGCCCCGGCACGCCATTGTCATCCAGCAAAAGCCGCACCCGCACCCCACGCTGTGCCGCATTATAAAGCGCACCGAGCAGCAATATCCCCGAAACATCGTCATGCCAGATGTAATATTGCGCATCAATCGACCGCTCTGCCACCGCCGCAAGAACCAACCTGCTCGCCAGAGCATCATGCCCATTTTGCAGCGGGATCACGCCGGATTTTCCGGGATGCTGCGCCGCACCTGCAATCATCAACGCCCCGAGCCGCGTGGAGGGATCGGCAGGCAACGCCAAGCTTTGCGTACGCTGCGAAACATCGGGCAATGGAAAGATCACCCGCGCCACGATTATCGCAACCGCGGCCACCACCACAACTGCCGTCAATGCTGTGAGGAATCGTTTCATTCTACCGCCATCATACTGATATCACAGGCAGCATAGCGCCAAATCCGCGGAAAAACACGCCTATTGGGAGCGGTGAATACTGACATGGATAAATCCGGGTTCACAAAGCGCAACGCTGCACGCCCGGTCTGTCGGATGGTGCCGTACGAGAGTGGGCGTTTCGCGCCCGGAATCATCAAACCACTGACGCGAGAGCGCAGAAGCGCCTGTCCCTCAGATTCGCAGGCTTAAATTGCACTCCAAGCTTAAACCAACCTTAACCAAAGCAGGATAGTTTTATCTACAAAATCCGATAGTTAAATTCCTTGCGAGACAGTGGCAGGATGCAGAAAGTAGCCTTGGCGCGCTAGCACGGTGCTACTTGTTTGATCCCGGAGTTTGACGGTGCAATATTTTCCTTGGAATGGAAGGAGGCACAATGGGCCAGATTCTTCAGGGGAGCGCCACAACGACGGA
>NZ_JAKDLJ010000070.1 GCF_030452865.1 Pseudorhodobacter sp. | reverse complement strand
ACTAGTGCGCCGATGGTTGATTGATCTAATTCTGTTGTCACCCCTTCCCCGCCAGATACCGCCGCTTCGCCTCTTCCTGCCGCCCATAATCCCGCACCATGTTTGAGATCGCGACCTCATCCGACTTGTCGGCATAGCGGAACTCGCTATCGGCGTAGCGGTTGATTTCCTGAATCACCATATCCACAGTGATTTCCTGCGTCATGCCTCGGATCAGCGTCAGCTTTTCGTCGTAGGGTTTGAACAGGAACAATTCGGGGTTTTCCATCCACGCGTCCGGCAGTTCAAAATCCATCGCGCGGACTTTCACCGCGTCGGTGATGTTCTTGATCGCGCGGCCGGTGAAACGGGGATCAGCTTCTTGAATTGCTTTCAGGTAAGCCCCCAGTTTGGCAATGGTGTCGAGGCGACCGATGTCGCGGCTGACCTGATCCCAGACGCGCAGCAGCCCTTCCTCATGCGGGCGGGCGTGGCCTTCAAAACTGGCTGCGACGGCCCGTTTCATTTCTTGGGCGGCGAACAATTCATGCGCGCCGACCGGGATCTGGTGGTTCTTGCCCATCAGCAGCGCCAGAATATCAATGTAATCGTCGCGGGTTTGCGGGCCATCAACCAGGAATCGCGCCCCGGCCCGCTGGCGCAAGGCGTCATCAACGTTTTCGGGGTAATTGGAGAACATCCCAAAAGTGCAGTTGCCACGCACGACTGTATTGGCCCCGGCAAACGCCTCCATGAACACCGCCGTCACCTCTTGCTGGCCGGCGCTTGATTGTTTGTCGCCGCGCTTGCCTGCGATTTGGTCGATGTCATCAATCGTGCCGAAACCAATCACGCCGGTATCCAGAACATTGGTGATAAACGCCTTGGCATTCTGGCCGGATTTGCCCTGATAGCTGTCGATCTGATCAATCGAAAAATTCTGATAGCGGAACGGATAGCCCGCTGCCTTGCAGTAATCATTCAGCAACCCGGCCATCATCTGAATCAGCGTGGTTTTCCCGGTCCCCGGTGCGCCATCGCCCATGAAGGTAAAGATAAACCCGCCCATTTCAGCAAACGGGTTCAGTTTACGTTCAAAATCATAAGCCATAAGCATTTTGGCCAGCCGCAGGGATTGGTACTTTGCGATATGGTTGCCGACCACCTCATTCGGTTTCTTGAACGTCATGGTCAGGGCAGTGCCTTTGGCGGCAAGCGCAGGCTTGAAACCCGCAATCGTCAGCTTGTCCGCCTCCACCCGCCAGCTTGCGGCGGTAAAGCCCGCAACGCGCGGCGCGGTGTCGCTGCGCAGCGCGACCTTGGCCATCAACTGCTCAGCATAGGCGAGGATCGTCGCGACGAGGCTGGTGTCTTCGGTCGCATGGGCGGCGATGGCCTGGTCCAGTTCCCACAGCGCACCATGCAGGGCGAGGGGCGCGTTGTCGGTCAGCACCTCCTCCACCGGGTCGATATCGGTGCTGCGCTCGGCACTGTGCGGGGCGAGCAGGAAAGCGGTGGCGTTGCCGAAGGTGTAAAGCGTCGCCAGCGCCTCCGCCGCGAGAAGCTCGGTGAACTCTGGTTTGCGCTCAACCGGGAGATGCCCTTCCAGATTGGCCTTTTTCAACTCCACCAACGGCGTCTGGCGGGCGTATTCCGCCCCCACGGCCAAAGCGATGGACAACGCACGTCGCAGCGATTGCGCCACCGTGGCTTGAATGGGCGAGGTCAGCGGGTCGTCATCATCCTTTTCCGCGATCCGGTCGAGCAACCGCACCCCTTCGGCCCGCGCGGTGGAACGTGTCACCAGCCCCGGCGTGGTGGAGCGGAACCGCCGCCCCATCGCGGAGACCCCCGGCGATTTTTCCGGCGTGGTGACGGAATAGCGCGCGGTGGCGATGCGAGGGCTATGGTCAAACCCCATCAACATTTCGGTCGCAGCGAGGTAGTGCGATTTAATATCGTCTTCGCGCAGTTCCATCGTGTCGCGTGTTGTCATCTGAAAAACCTTTATTCTAAAGTCTTACCGCTGCGGAATGACGCGGCCACCCGCGCCGACCACGAATTTCCGGATATCGGCAAAGCCAGGCGGCTGCACCTCCGCCAGCGCCTGATAGGGGCGTTCGGGCAGAACGATCATCCGCTCCATCGACGTGGCACCTATATCGGCCAGCGCATTATCGCCGAACGGGCTGGAGGCGAAAATTTGGCGTTCAGCCGAAGAAAACCAACCGGTTTTCACCGTTTCCACCCGCTCGGCGCGCAAATCCTCCACCGTCCAGACCAGCGCCCAATCCTGCCCCGGTTCGGATTTCACATCGGCCAGCACCGCTGAAATCGGCCCCGATTGCAGGGTGAAGCTGTTGGAATACATCGGCCCAAGGTGAATGCGGCGCAGGCGCTTGGGGTGCAGATCGTCGAAATCGGTATCAAACCCTTTGGCGATTGTGACCAGCTTCAAACCGTCCAAAGACTGCGCCATCAGATGCGCCTGCACCTGCGGCCAGCGCCGGTCATCGCGCGGCAACGCGGTGCCGCCGCTGTCTTCCAGATCCATCAGATAGATAACCGGCAGATTGGTCTGGGTGTCATAAACCGCCCAATGCACAAGCCATGACTTGCGGTTCAGGGTTTCGCCCAACCATTGCACATCGGCATCATTGCGCGCCCAGAACTGGCCGCCACCCCGCAGGCTTTCATAATAAAGCCGCTGCGACATTGTGAATTGCAACCGGGTCGGGATCACCAATTCGCCGACAATCTGGCGGATCATCGCATCCTTGATCTCCGTCTCCGAGGGCAGTTGCCCAAGGTGCCGTTCGGCCTGCTGCGCATCATTGGCCATAACAAGCAGTTCCTGCGCAATCGGAAAGCCGCTTTCATGGCGATCAAAGGTCAGCTTTCCGGGCAACGGCCCATCAATCCGCCCGGTCATCAGGTATTTATAGCCCAGCGTTTGGAAGGTGATATTCAACCGTTGGACATAGGTGCCGATGATCCGGGATTCCGTTCGGGTCAGGCGGCCTTCCGACTCCAACTCCGCGGCGACATTGCCCAAATGGCCGGTGATGGCATTGAACTTGGCGAAATATTCGCGCACTACTCCGGTGTCAAAAAGCTCTGCGTGATCATCGGTAAGATTGTTCACTGCTCATCTTTCCTTTTGCGTCGGATATGGACGCCCAGCGCTGAAACCCCGACAAACGCCGCTAACGCGGCCAACTCCGTAAATGTGGGGGCGGCTTCAAAACCCGCCGTCAATGTGCCAAGGATCAGCAAGACAAGCCCCACCATCACCACCGCCCAAACCGACCAGCGGTCTCCCGCGCCGAAAAACATCACATAGAGCCCGTCGAGCGCCGGCGCGATGGCATCCCAAAACCGGCGCATTTCACTCGCCGTATTGGTTCTTGTCATGCTTCTCGACGATGGCGGCAAAGCGGCGTGCAAAGCGTTCATCGGCCTTGGCCTTTTGCTCTAGTATCTTGCGAGCATAGACCATGTGATCCTCATGCGCCTCCATCATATCGGCCATCCGGCTGTTGGTGGCGGCACCAATCGCGGCCATCGCGGCCTGTGCCTCTTGGTCCGTCTTGACGCCAATCTCGTTGATCCGATGCGCAACATCCTGCTGCTGCGCGGTCTTGAGGCTGGAGGTCAGCGCGTCATACAAAACCACCCGCTGCTTGGTGTCCGTTTGCAGCTTGTTGATCAAAACCATCTGAGTCGCCGCTTGGTTTTGCAGGCTGTCCATCCAGGTTTTGCCCTTTTCGATATACCGCTCCAACGTCTGCGATTTGGCCAGATTGACCTGCTCATCCTGTACCAATGCGTTGTAACGGGTGTTCAACTCCGCCAACTGGCTTTCCAGCTTGGTGCGCGCCGCAGCGTCCTGTTCCACGCTGATCTTGTTTTCCAATTCGATGATCTTGGGGTCCATTCCCGCGATCTCTGCCCGGACAGATTCAAGGCTGCCAACCGTGGTTTCACGTTCGCTCAACGTGCCGACCAGATTGGTCTCGACACTGGTCTTTTGCTTGTTGAGCAGGTCAAGCTGCCCTTCCAGCAATTTGACGATGATATCCGACTTGCCAATCAAGTCCTGCAACTTGTCGTCGATGGAGGCAGAGCGCATCCGTTCCTGCCGCATCGATTCAGATTTCGCGTTGGAAAAGACGCCGATAAAGCTTTCCATCCCGGTCTTGCCGCGCATTTCATCGAAATCGCGGCTGAACCCGGCGGTCACGTCATCCAGACCCATGATCAAATCGGCGATATTGGCGTTCATCAGGTCGGTGTGCTTGTGCACATCTTCCAACGTCGCGTTTTCCACATCAATCGCGGCTTCTCCCGCTTCGACCTTCGCCCGCGCGGCCTCAATCCGACTGGTGATTTCGGAAATCTTGGTCTGCGCTTTTGCGACTTGATCTTGGCTTTCGCGAATCTTGGTTTCGAAATCTGCCATGCTGGCCTCCGATGTAAATGCGACTAACATATGGGTGAGGGCTTTAGGTCATTCCAGCCCCATCCGCGAAAAATCGTCGCAGGTGAGGCGCCCCCGATTGGTGCCAAATTGCGACATGAGGCATGAGATTGCAAATTCTAACTGCGCGGCATCCGGACTAAACACCTCGATAACGACACCGTGGCGGATGATTTCAACCCGCCTAGGCTGATCGAACCGCAATCATGCTTGACCTCGCGCCACCGGCGGGCTGTCATCACGCAGCAACCCACAACCTGAACGGATCCCATGACCCTGCACGCCTTGCCCCTGTCGCGCGACGGAATAACACCTGAAATCACGGCCCCAGAGCACGAGAAGCTGATCGCCGGTGATCCGGTCCATACTACATGGAACGCCGAGGATCGCGACGGAATCTATTGCGGCATCTGGCAATCAACACCCGGAAAATGGCGCATTTCCTATGCCGAATGGGAGTATATGCGGATTCTTGAAGGGGTTTCGGTGGTAACGAATGAGAACGGCGTCGCAAAGACCCTGCGCGCAGGCGACAGTTGGATAATCCGACCGGGGTTCGAAGGGACTTGGGAAGTGTTGGAAACCACGGTGAAGGACTATGTGATCGTGCTGCGACAGGTCGAGCTACGGACGGCGATCGAATGAAAACACCCTCGGAGAAACCCCGAGGGTGTCAGGCAGCTTCAGGCCGTCAAAGTGGTACGTTACCCGCTTCGTCGGACCCCGGCACCATGCCATCGCGCGGGTCGTTGAACACCGGCAGCGGGTCGTTCGCGATGGCTTCCTTGCTGTAAATCAGGTCAGGATCAACCGGCTTTGCCGGAATCTCCACGCCGCGATTGAAATTTTCGGGGTCAACCCGCAGGGATTCCGCCTCTGACCGGACATGCACGGGGGTTCCGATCGGCACCATGTCATAAAGCGCGATCACATCATGGTCAAACATGCGGATACAGCCGGCGGAACTGGAATTTCCTATGGAATCCAGTGCATTGGTGCCGTGAATACGATAATAGGTATCACGACCACCCTTGTAGAGATAGAGTGCGCGCGCGCCAAGCGGGCTGCGCAAACCGCCACGGATGCCACGCGCAAACGGTCCGTAAATCTCCGGCTCCGTGCGCAGCATGTTCTTTGTCGGTGTCCAACCCGGCCATTTCTTCTTGACGCTGATCACACCATTGCCGCTGAAACTGCGGCCTGCACGACCTGCACCGATTGGAAAACGCACCGAATTCGATCCATCGCGCACGAAATAAAGAAACTTTGCGTAGGGGTCCACGTCGATGGTGCCCGGACTCTGTTCCCCCAGATAGGTTCCCGTGATGCGGCGGTTCACGCCTTGCAGATACTCGGGCGGAATCCCCGGCAGGGTATATCCGCTGTCATAGATCGGGCCATAGCCTTCGACAAAACCAGCGCTGGGTGACGGGCCCGACTGCGGCCCCGCACAAGCGGCGAGCAAGGCGGTGCCCGAAAGCGACATGAATTTTCGACGGTTCACAGGGCTGATCGTCACGTTGTTTTCTCCTCGTTCAGGAACTTGGGTCAGCAGCGCCATTTCCGCGCCGGAAGGTCAAGACGCTGGCCGCATAGGACAGCCAAATTAACCCATACGTTGCAATAAAGTGAAGCCCTGAACCAGTTTTAAGTTCCTTCGCGGCTGTCCCTCACAGAAGATGCTATCCCGATTGGATCATGGCGCAGGTCGTCAAGACCGATGCGTAGCCAGCGATTCGCACATCATCCCGGCTTGCTGTCCCCTACCACCCGCCCCTCTTCCAGGGTGATGACCCGATCCGCGAGTTCCAGTATTCGATTGTCATGCGTAACCATCACGGTCGTCACACCGCGCGACTGGCCAAGCGCTTTCAACATTTGAACCACGTTATGGCCCGAATCCTTGTCCAACGCTGCGGTCGGCTCATCTGCAAAGATGATCTCAGGGTTTCCTACCAAGGCACGGGCCACCGCGACACGCTGCTTTTGCCCGCCCGAAAGGTTTTGCGGCAGGTAATCTACCCGATCCGCCAGGCCCAACAGGCCCAAAATATGATGAACCGCCGCCAGTTGTTTGGAGCGGTCCCCGGCACCTTGCACCTCCAACCCCATCAACACGTTTTGCGTCGCGGTGAGGCTTTCATGCAGGTTATGCGCCTGAAAAATGAACCCCAAACGACGGCGTAAACGTACAAGAACCGCCTCGCTGGCACCGTGCAATTCATGACCCATCAACTCGATACTACCCTCCTGCACATTGCGCAGACAGCCCATCAGGGTCAGCAAAGTGGTCTTGCCGGAACCGGATGGCCCCATCAGCACCGTCAGCTTGCCGCCCTCCAACGCCAGATTCACATCCCAGATTGCCTGTTTGCGCGCCTCACCCTCACCAAAGAAATGATTGAGACCGCGCATGATGATAGGAGTATTCCCTACCATCAGAACAGATCCGCCGGGTCCGCTGCGGCAAGTCGCCTTGTGGCAATCACGCCGGAAATGGCACAGGCAACAAGTGTGCCGACAAAGACCATGATCGCACGCGGCGGGTCCATCAGCACCGGCAAGCCGCTGGCCGCACGAAGCCCGGCATAAAGCCCAAGAGAAACCAAAAAGCCGGGGATAAAGCCAAAGATCGCCAGAATGATCGCTTCTTCAAACACGATGCCAAGGAAAAAGCGTTGGGGATAGCCCATTGCCTTGAAGGTCGCGTATTCGCGCAAGTGATCTGCCACATCAGTCGAAAGCACCTGATAGACAATCACGATGCCCACAATCACGCCGATCAGCACCCCGAAGCCAAAGATGATGCCGGTGGGGCGCTGGGTGGTTTGATAGGCGTAGTCGGCATAGGCGGCATCCTTCAGACTGCGCACCATCACGCTTTCGACTGGCAACACCGCGCGCAACCGGTTCAACACCACCGGCAACGCCGCACCGTCATTCAGCTTCAGCAAGATATGGTTCGGCGCGCCGCTGCTGCGGTTGGGAAATAGCCGCAGAAAGGTTTGATCCGAAACGATCAGCGTTCCATCCGCCGTAAACCCGCCGCCGATGGCGAGCGAGCCGATGGTAGACAGGGTATGACCGTTCACCTCAAACGCGAAGGGTTTTCCCGCCAGAAGCCCGGCAAATGCCGTCTTGGGAATGCCGCGCGACTTTGTGTCGATGATCGCGCTATTCTCTGTCTCCAACCCCGGCAACAGCGCCGCCACTTCGGGTGCTGCGAAACCGGGGCGTTCCACATCAAAACCAAAGGTTTGCAGTTTTGAGACCGAGCCATCGGGCAGCTTGAACTCCAGTGTGCCGAGAAATAGCGGCATCGCTGACGCAACACCAGGCACGCCAAGCGCCTGAAACATCCGCGCACGCGCGATGTTGCTGCCATCGGTCAGCGTATGGGTATCGGTTGCCGAAATCATGATATCGGCGTTCAGCAAGGCATAGGGCGCAACCGTGGCCCCATTCAATGCGCCAAGAATGCCAAGTTGCAAGAACACCAGCAGGTTGGCAAAGGCAACACCTGCCACCGCCGCAACCAACCGCATCCGGTTGTGCGAGAGTTGCAGCCAACCAATCGGCAAACGCCCGAAAAGCCAGGTCAGAAGTGTGCTCATTCCGCGCGCCCCGCATCAATCCTGACCACCGTTTCCAGATTGGTGAAGTTTTGCGCCAGGGCAGATGATCTGGCGTCCAGCATGATGATCACATCGACCACCCGCGCATCGGTATTGGCGGCAGGCTCCGCCGAGGTGATGGACTGGCGGCCAATCTCCAACCCGATTGCGCTGACCGTTCCGGTCAATTCCCCCCGCAAGGCATCGGCAGTTATCGTCACTGGGTCGCCGATGGCAACACGGCCGATCATGGTTTGATAAACCTCCGCCTGCACCGTCATTTGCCGCGTATCGCCAAGGTTAATGATGCCGGCAACACCCGGCCGCTCCCCCGCGCGTGCGTTGATGTCAAGCACCTGACCGGCGATGGGTGCCCGGACATAGGCGCGTTCCATATCCTGCTCTGAACGGGCCAGGTCAACGCGGGCGGCGGCCAGATTGGCCTCCGCCACCGCAATATCGGTCTGTGTCGCCTCCGTCGTGGTCGCAAACCGGGACAGGGTGGCGCGGTTACGCTCAACATCGCGCCCCGCTTCAATCGCGCGGGCGGCGATCTGGTCAAGGTCGGCCCGTGTCGCAAGACCACGCTCAAACAGCGATGTCGCGCGGTCTAGGTCTGCCTTGGCGGCGGCGGCAGTCGCTTCGGCGCGTTCCAGCCCGGCCTGCGCCTCTTGCTTGCTGGCGTGGATGGTGGCACGGGTTTGCGCCAAGGCTGCCTCCCGCACGGCAACGGCGGCCCGGGCGCTGGCGGCTGCGTGCTGCAACTGTGGCAGGTTGTCCAGAACGGCCAATACATCGCCCGCGACGACCTGCGCGCCCACCGTGACATTGATCGCCGCAATCCGCGCATCACCCGCACCCGATGGCGTTGCAACGCTGGTTACATCACCGCGCGGAATGATGCGGCCCAATGCGACGACATCACCTTCGGAAATGACAGCGATTTCCTCTTGCGCGGTCACTTTCCGGATCGCCACCGCAATAGGGGTATCGGTTCCCGCCCCCGGCACCAGACCGGTTGCATGGAAAAACGCCCGCAAACCGGGAGGTTGAAAATACATGCCCACAACCGCGCCGGAAAAGAAGATGAACAGGAAAAGAGGCAGCAACAGCACCCAGCCTCTCCGCATCACGAACCGCGCGGAAACCGGCTTTGTAGCGGCCGGCGGCATTGGTGAAGCGCCATTGTCGATCAAGGGCAAAGCAACCTGCGCGTTATCCGGATGCTGTTGCATGATGGCCCTCCACTCTCGACAATTACCGACACATATGTCATTAATACTCGAAAATGCAAGAGACAAGGTTGCAAGATGCCCGAAAGAAAGCGCCAACGTCGTAAAGACGCCCGCCCGGAGGAGATCCTTACCGCAGCGCTACAGGAATTCGGCGAAAAGGGCTTTGCCAGCGCCAGCATGGGCAGCATCGCCACAAGGGCAGGCATCGCGCGCACGACGATCTATCTTTATTATGACAGCAAAGACGCGATATTCGAGGCCGCCCTGCTGGACCGTCTGGGAGGCATGATCGCCTCCGCCACCGACCTGCTGGCGATTGACGCGCCCTTCGCAACGGTTCTGGAACGGGTCTTGCGCACTTACTACGACCGCATCGTCGGCACCGATGCCGCAGTCCTGCTACGGGTGATGATCGCGGAAAGTGGACGCTTTCCCGCGCTTTCCGTCTTTCTGCGCGACAATATGCTCGCTTCGGTCGAGGCGTTGCTAACGCGCCTGATTTCCATCGGGATTCAACGCGGCGAAGTCCGGGCGGAAGTTGCGGCGCTTGACCTCAACGTCGTGCTCGCGCCTGCTGTTTTCGCGGTGGTCTTCGGCTTGATGTTCGGTGAAACAGCGCCGCTGGACAAGGAGCGATATATCCGCTCTCATCTCCAGATCATCCTGAACGGATTACGCGGTTAACCGCCGCCGTGCGATCACCTCAGCACCTGTCTGCGCCGTGATCCGGGCGATTGCTTCATCCACCGGCTCGATCACCACCGCCATGAAATGCCCGGTGGCGTGGATCATCAACTCCGCATCGACCATCATTGCAACATGACCCTTCCAGAACAGCAGATCACCACGCTGCAACGCCTCCGCCTCGGCAATCGCATCGCCCAAAGCGCGTTGAAGGTCGCTATCGCCGGGGCATGGGCGGCCACAGGCCAAAAGCGAGACCTGCACAAGGCCGGAGCAATCTATCCCCGAATGGCTGTTGCCGCCCCAAAGATAGGGCGTGCCAAGAAACAGGCCTGCCACCTCCACCGGGTCGCCGTACCAACGCCCGATGCTTTGCAGATGGCCGGACGGCACGAATCCATGCGGTGTTTCCGAGAAATTACCGGATTGGCCCACGACGTTGAGCCGGCTGCCAAAACTGATCCCCACGGATTGCGGGGCCTGCGCGCGCGGTTCCGAATAAAGGTGACTGGCGGGTGCCGCGACCCAATGGGTTACCTTCGTCGGCTCACACAGCGCGTTTTCAGGCAGATAGCCACAATAGCCGTCTTTGGTACTGCGTCCAAAGGCGAAACCGTCAAGCTCTTCGATCACCTCGAACCTATCGCCGAGCAGAAGTTGGCGCTCGCGCTTGCCGTTCGGTTCGGCCAGAAGGTCAGCAACCGGCACCGCCACCTCATAGGGTGTCACATCGGCGTAAGCGGGTGCCACGACCTGACCGGTCAGAGAGATATGGGCGACACGGGCATTGGCAAATGTCAGGCGGCGGTCGCTCATAGCGATGCCCCCAAAAGCTTCGGTAACGCTGCCAGCACCGCACGCGCGCCTTGACCCGCGCCACCCTTTGGACGCGCAGGCAATGCCGCCGGAACATGGCCGTATATGTCGAAATGGACGTAACTCGGATTGTCGACAAAGCGCCGCAGGAACAGCGCGGCGGTGGTTGATCCCGCAAACCCACCCGACGGCGCGTTGTCCAGATCGGCGATGCCCGGCTCAATCATCGACTCATAGCCCGGCCACAGTGGCATCCGCCAGACCGGATCGCGCACCGCCGTTGCCGCCTCCGTCAATGCCGAAGCGAACCCGTCGTCATCGGTGAAAAACGGCGCAAGATCGGGGCCAACCGCGACCCGCGCCGAACCGGTCAACGTCGCCATCGAGATTATCAGATCGGCCTTTTCCTCTCCCGCCAGCGCCAGCGCATCTGCCAGCACAAGCCGCCCTTCCGCATCGGTATTGTTCACCTCCACCGTCAACCCCTTGCGCGAGGTCAGGATATCGCGCGGGCGCATGGCTGAACCGGAAATCGCATTTTCCACCGCCGGTATCAGCACCCGCAGACGCAGTTTCAGCCCCAGCGCCATGATCATATGCGCCAGTCCAAGAACGGTCGCCGCCCCGCCCATGTCCTTTTTCATCAGCAACATGCCCGCAGCCGGTTTGATATCCAACCCGCCACTGTCAAAGCAAACACCTTTACCGACCAACACCAGACTTGGGCCTGCATCCCCCCAACGCATGTCGAGCAAACGCGGCGCGCGGCTGGAGGCCCGACCAACCGCATGAATCATCGGAAAGTTCTGCGCCAGCAAATCCTCCCCCGTGATCACGCTCAGGCTTGCGCCGTGGCGCGTCGCCAAAGTTCGCGCCGCTGCCTCCGACTCCTCCGGTCCCATGTCAGATGCAGGCGTATTGATAAGGTCACGGGTCAGACACTCCCCCGCCGCGATTGCCAACAAGCGGGTGATGTCAACACCTTCGGGCGCGCGCAGACGCGGCTGAAGGTGCGCGGATTTTCCGGGGCGATAGCGATCATACCGGTATTGCGCCAACAACCAGCCAAGCGCAGCTTCCGTCGCTTCCTCCTCCGACAACTCTCCCTCAAAATGCCAATCCCCTGCGGGAAGCGATGTCGCAGCCGAAAGGTCAAACCGGCTGCGTCGCCGTGTCGCCGCTTCGCCAAAGCCGATGACAGCCCCGGCAAGCTGCCCGTCCACGCCGGGCAAAACCCGAACATCACCCAATGCGGCCTTGAACCCCGTTGCATCCAGCCAAGAACGAATGGCCGCCGGCTGACCCGCAAGCCATGCGGCCAAGTCCAGCTCCCTCACGACATGAATCGGGCGGGAGGCAC
>NZ_JAKDLJ010000450.1 GCF_030452865.1 Pseudorhodobacter sp. | reverse complement strand
TTGCGGTGCGGGGTTTGAAGCTGGAGGTGTCGGGTGACGCCAATGAATATGTCGGCAAGGGGTTGTCAGGCGGCATGATTGTGGTGCGGCCCCCGATGTCCAGCCCGCTGAAGGCGTCGGAGAATACCATCATCGGCAATACGGTGCTGTATGGTGCGACCGATGGGAAGTTGTTTGCCTGTGGTCGGGCCGGTGAACGCTTTGCGGTGCGCAACTCTGGCGCGTCGGTGGTGATTGAAGGCTGCGGCACCAATGGGTGTGAGTATATGACCGGCGGGGTTGCGGTGATCCTCGGGTCTATCGGCGCGAATTTCGGTGCGGGGATGACCGGGGGCATGGCGTATCTTTATGATCCCGATGGGGTGGCGGAGGAGTTCATGAACCTTGAAAGCCTTGTCACCTGTGCCGTCAGCCATCCGCATTGGGAGGCGCAGTTGCGCGGGTTGATCGAACGCCATGCACATGAGACCGGTAGTCTGAAGGCGCGCGCCATCCTCAACGATTGGGCGAATGAGCGGGCGAATTTCCTGCAAGCCTGCCCGAAGGAAATGCTGCCGCATATCGCCTATCCGCTCAGCGATGAGCGCGAGGCTGTCCCGGCTGAATGACGTGTCGCGCGGGCAAGAACGTCGGCGGCGGCGGTCGCCGGACGATTCTTTGGGCCGGCGGGCGACCTCTGGCGGCTTGATCGCGGGCCTGCTTCATGCCTAAAGAGGGCATGGCGAAAAGCAGCACCCGAAAGAAAGTGAAATCTGAGCCCCGGCGACCCGTTCGTCGGATTGTCCGCTGGGTTTCGCGGGGTCTCGCCGCATGTTTTGCGTTGGTTCTGGCGCTGGTGTTGCTGTTTGCGGTCGTGAACCCGCCGACCACGTTCTATATGTGGCAGGAAGGCCAGCGTTTGGGCGGGGTGAAGCAGGAATGGGTTGATTGGGCGGATATCGCGCCGGTGATGCCGCGTTCGGTTGTCGCGGCGGAGGACGCGAATTTCTGCTTGCATTGGGGTTTTGACATGGGTGCGATCCGCGCGGCGATTGATGCCGGTGGCAATCGTGGTGCCTCCACGCTAACGCAGCAAGTGGTCAAGAACGTGTTTTTGTGGCAGGGGCGGACCTATCTGCGCAAGGCGCTGGAGGCTATGATCACACCCCTGGTCGAAGTGATCTGGTCAAAACAGCGGATATTGGAGGTTTACCTGAATGTCGCGGAATTCGGCGAAGGCGTGTTCGGGATCAAGGCCGCCGCCGCGCGCGATTTTGCGGTGGAACCTGCCGCGTTGACCGCGCAGCAAGCCGCGCGTCTGGCTGTGGTTCTGCCTGATCCGAAGGATCGCAGCGCCGAAAAACCCAGCCGCTTTCTGCGAAAGCGCGCGGCCTCGGTGCTGGACGGGGCGGAAACCATCCGCCGCGACGGCAGATCCGCCTGTTTTGAGCCGTAAGCCCGATGTGGGATTGAATTCGCACAGGAATGGCAGGTAAGTATGACCCACCACCGCGTTTCGAAAGCCGAGTACCGATGAACCGCCTCTATCACTTTCCCCTTTCCCCGTTTTGCCGCAAGGTGCGCCTGACGCTGGCGGAAAAAAAGCTGGAAGTGGAACTGGTGGAGGAGCGGTATTGGGAGCCGTCGGCCGAATTCCTGCGCCGCAACCCGGCGGGAAAGGTGCCGATCCTGAAGATGGACAGCAAGATGCTGACCGAGAGTCAGGCGATTTGTGAGTACCTCGAAGACATCGCGCCAAATCCGCCCCTGATGCCGCGCGACCCGGATGGCCGGTTTGAGGTGCGTCGGTTGTGCGCGTGGTTTGATGACAAGTTCCACGAGGAAGTCACCTCCAACCTGCTGTATGAACGGGTCAACAAGAAGCTGATGAAACAGGGTTATCCCGACAGCAAGGCGGTAAAGCTGGGGGCGCAGCGGATCAAATACCATCTGGATTACATGGCCTGGCTGCTGGACCAAAGGCGCTGGCTGGCAGGCGATGAGATGACGCTGGCGGATTTCACCGCGGCCGCGCATCTGAGTTGCCTTGACTACAATTCGGATGTGGATTGGCACCGGTCGCAGAATGTGAAGGATTGGTACGCCAAGATCAAATCACGCCCGTCATTCCGGCCCCTGCTGGCCGATCAGGTGCCGGGGTTCCCGCCGTCGAAACATTACACCGATCTGGATTTCTAGAGCAGGGCTACAGCGATTCACATTTTGCGCGAATTGCCCTAAGCGTGCCAGTCACCGAAGCCATAGCCGATGTAATCGCGCTGATAGGCTTCCTTTGCCAGTGCTTCCACCTCGTCGTCATGGATTTCCGCGAGCAGCGCAGTGTCGGGGTCCAGAGGGAGTTGCAGGACCGGGCAATCCACCCCGATCTCTGCGGCAAGAAAACCGAGTCCCATCGGCAGGCTGTCTTCACGCAGCACCAGATCCGGGCCTTGAAACTGCGCGAACCCCTGAATGACAGCGGTTTGGCTGGCAAAATGCGGGTCAATGCGCAAACCGGTCTGGCCCGCGAGGTTGAGCTTCAGAAAGCGCAGGAAGTCGATGAAGGCGGCGCGATGGGCCGCTGTGGTCATCCCCCCCCCCCGGTGGCGGCAGCGACAGTTTGTAGATCTTGACCAAGGCTTGCCGGATTTGCGGCAAGGCACCGGTCAGGATATGGCTGCAAAACCCGGCATGGGCGCGGGCGACGGGATGGCGCAAGACCGTGAAGCT
>NZ_JAKDLJ010000449.1 GCF_030452865.1 Pseudorhodobacter sp. | reverse complement strand
ATCCGCAGGGCGCGGCCCGGCGGCGCTTTGCGTCTTGAGTCCGGAGTAGGTCGGCGGTCACCACGACTCGCTGTCTGCGAAATCCCAACGGAACCAAACCCCGCCCAACGCCGTATCCCTTCATAACCAACCCAATGGAGACCGTTATGAAAGGTGTTGTTGCTTGGTTGATGGGAGTGCCGCTGGTTGTGATCATCGGCCTTTTTGCGGTTGGCTTTTTCTAGGCCTGCAAACCACCCGGTTGATCGAGTGATTGACCGGGCTTTATCATCGTTACGCCTCGGGGACCACCCTCGGCCTTCCGTCATCATCAATCGCCACGAACGTAAACACCGCTTCGGTCACCTTCTCGCGCTCCCCTAAACGGTTGCGCCGAACCCAGGCCTCTACCTCGATCCCCATCGAGGTGCGACCGACCCGGCCAACGGCGGCATAGATGCACAACACGTCACCGACGCGCACCGGGCGGATGAACTTCATCGCGTCGACGGCAACGGTGGTCACCCGACCATTCGCCCGCTCCCCCGCGACGATACCGGCGGCCATGTCCATCTGGCTGAGCACCCAGCCGCCGAAGACATCGCCATTGGTGTTCACATCGCGCGGCATCGCCAAGGTGCGCAGCGTCACCTCACCTTGCGGCTGGGTTTTGGGTCCGGTTTGCAAATTCATTCCCTCGCAATCTGAAAAACAATGCCCGAAAACCGTGGTTTCGAATGGTCAGATGCGTCAGAGATCAATTCACGGCCTGCGACAATCCAACCACCGACCGCAGCAGGCCGAACACCGTTGTCAGTGCCACGGCAGGGGATTCCGTCGCAAGAACCGTGTCCTTCGGATTGATCTCAAAATTGCGCGCGGCGAACAGCCCATCTGCGGTCGTCAGATCAAAGGAGAACACCACATCCTTCTGTTTCGGCCCCCTGATCCCGTCGGCACGCACCGCCTTTTGCGGATATTCGCGCAGGACGAGCAAGCCTTCCGGGTTGGCACGGGTGTCAAGGATGCCACCAACCAGCGACACCGCTTCGAGGGCGGTGATATCTTCTTTCTCAAACTGGATCAGACTTTCCTTGCCGGTTGCGCCCAGCGAGGTGAAATAACGGTCATCCTCCCGCACCACAATCTTGTCACCCCCGCGCAGGGTGATGTTCCTGTTGGCATCCGACAGCAGACGCTCCGCGCGGATTTCGTAGGTCTTGCTCCCGCGCATCAAGCGCACAAGCGGATGCTTGAGCGCGGCAGAAATGCCGCCCGACTCTGCAATCAGGCTGAGAATGGAGGCGCTGCGGTCTGCCAGCGGATAGTTGCCGGGTTTTCCGATACCGCTGACCAGATCAACCGAATTGCGCGCACCAGCGGACATGGCCAATTGTACCTGGGCCGAAGGCGCGATTTGTGCCATCTCGGTCTGTATCTGTTCGCGTGCACGTTCAGGCGTCAACCCGTTGATCACCACATTGCCCAGATAGGGCACAAACACCGTTCCGGTCGGAGAAACCTGCATCTCCGGCAAGGCAACCGTTTTCTGCGCCTGCGCGGTCAGCAAGGAGTTTTCCTGGCTGTCCCAGATCACCAGTTTGATCGTATCACCGGCACGGATCACCGATCCGTTCGGCCCGCCTTTGTCGCTCGGCCAGCTATATCCGCCGCTCCAGCCCGTCGCAGGCCAGGAACGAACCTGTTCCATATTGGACCGTGAGACGAACACCACCTCATAGGTGGGTTCTTCTGCGTTTTTCTCCCGCAGAATTTCGTTGGAAACGGCTGCGCCGCGCGGAAGGCTGCATCCAGAAAGGGCAAGCCCCAATATTGCGATGGCGCAGACAGGTTTGAAGCGCAATGAAGCCCCCGGTTTGACAACATGGAATCTTGTGTGATTCCTTGCAGGACAATAGCCTTTGTGGCAACTCCGCGCCACACCTCTAGGGATTGTGTATTCCAAAAAAATTGTCCCTTTGGGCTTTTGCTGGGAAATCAAGCGCAAGCGGGACTTTCTTCACACGGAAAACCGCCGATTGGTTCTCAACATAGCACCTGTCAAACAAACACGCCGCCCATGGCCCGCGCGCACGCGGGCTCAGTTGACGGATGGCGCGCCTTGCGGATGCCGCGCGACCTGCGGTAACATCTGTACAACACTCCCCCGAAACAGGCAGGCAGCGGCGTGAACATTGAGAAAACCACACTGGCCGATGTCCTGTTGATAACGCCGAAACGGTTCGGCGATGCGCGTGGCTGGTTCAGTGAAACCTACAATGCAGCGACGCTGGATCCTTTCGGCATCCAGACCGTTTTCGTGCAGGACAATCACTCGTTTTCAGCGCGGGTGGGGACGTTGCGCGGGTTGCATTGCCAACGCCCGCCGCACGCACAGGAAAAGCTGGTACGCTGCTCTCGCGGTGTGATCTTTGATGTCGCGGTGGATTTTCGGCGCGGGTCGCCGCAGTTCGGCAAATGGTTCGGAGTGGAGCTGAGTGCGCAGAACGGCCGGCAGCTTTTGATCCCGAAAGGGTTTTTGCATGGCTTCGTCACCCGCACTCCGGATTGCGAGGTGCAATACAAGTGCAGCGATGTCTATTCTCCCGCCTGCAATGCGGGTGTTCGCTGGGACGATCCTGACATCGGTATCGACTGGGGGCTGGCAGATGCGCCGGCGCTTTCGGCGCGGCTTTGGTGTCGTTTTTCGCTTCCAGAGCGAACGGGGGCGATATGCACG
>NZ_JAKDLJ010000448.1 GCF_030452865.1 Pseudorhodobacter sp. | reverse complement strand
CCGCACCGGTTCCAGACTTGCGCTGATCTCCCGCGCCTTGTCAAAATCTCCGGCAAAGGCGGCTTGGGTATAATCATGCATCCGCCGATCACGCGCGGTCTGGATCATGTAGGGCGGCGAGGAGCAGAGATAGAGCCGCCAGTCCATCTCGATGATATTGTCCAGCCATTCTTCTTCGGATGCGGTGGAAACGATGATCCGGTCTTTCGCCATGCCATGCAATTCGCGGTACATCGGGCGCGGCACCGAATATTTGATCGCGACAACGGTTTCCAGATCGGCAAGCCGGTTGCACAGGCGGGGGCTCATCAGATAGCCGCTGTCAGGGTGCGACCACAGCGCCATGCCGATATCCACCTTGTCGGCAATTGTCTGGTAATAGCGCATCAGGGTTTCGTCCTGCGCTTTCTGGAAATGTAAAACCGGCGCGTGAACGACGATGTAATCCGCGCCGCAGTTTTGCGCGTGTTTTGCCAGCTCAATCACCACGTCCATATTCTGATCGGAACAGGACATGATGGTTTGCGCCCGCCCATCGCAGGCCGAAACCGCGAGATCAAAGTTGCGCTTGCGTTCATCCAGTGACATCGAAAAACACTCACCTTGCTTGCCCGCGACGAAGAAACCGGCGATGCCAAGGTCTTCGATCCAGTGGTTCATGTTGGCACGAAAGCCATCCTCATCCACCGCACCATCGGCATTGAACGGGGTCAGGCAAGCGGCCCAGATACCTTTCATATTGGCAAAGGCGTAGGATTTGGCGTCTTTCCGGCTATATTTCATGGTTTTTTCCCTGTCATCGCACGCAACAGCGTTTCGGCGGTCAGGGCAATGCAATTCCCGTCGTGTTTGGAAACGACGTGCCCTTCCCCGACCATTTGAACAGGAGGTGACATATTAGGCAATCTGGCTCTATGTTATTAAATGATAAGCTGAGGAAGTGAATGACTCGCCCCAACCTGCGTCAGATCGAAGCGGTTCTGGCCGTGGCCGAAACCGGAAATTTTTCACGCGCGGCGGAGCGTTTGGGTATGACACAGCCCGGCGTGAGCCAGGCCGTCCGTGAGATTGAGTCGCTGCTGAACCTGCGGCTGTTTGATCGCACCACGCGGCGGGTGGTGCTGACCCCTGCCGGGCGGGCGTTTCGCGACGGTGCGGTGAAAAGCATCGAGGCACTGGATGGTGCGGTGGCCGAGGCGCAGGACATCCGGGCGCTGCGGGCCGGCTTTTTGCGGCTGGCAGCACCGCCGTTTCTGGCGGCAACCGTGCTGCCCCGCGTCTTGGTTGATTTCCAGTCACTGCATCCGGGGGTCGCGCTGGAACTGGTAGATACGACGACCGAACAGATTTTGGCGCGGATCGCCGCAGGTCAGGCCGATCTGGGGTTGGGGACGTTTCCGCCTGGTTTGGCGGAAGTTGGCCATCGACCCGTCTTGCGCGATGAAATGATGGCCTTTACGAATGCGACGGCAGAATTGCCCGTGGACCTGCGCTGGGCCGATCTTGCAGCGCACCCGATCATTGTGTTGACGCGCAAGTCCGCGTTGCGACTGCCGGTCGAACTGGGGTTTGAGGCGGCGGGCCTGACGCTGCGCCCGGCGTTTGAGGTTGAACAGATCGCGACCGCGCTGGCGCTGGCCGGGGCGGGGTTGGGTGTGGCGATCCTGCCCGGTTACGCGCGCGCGGGGATGATGCCGGGGACGGGTTTGACAGCGCATGTCCTGACCGCCCCGACCATTCGGCGTGAGGTGGCGTTGATCTACGCGGTTGATCGCAGCCTCAGCCCCGCCGCCGCCGCGTTCGCCGATCATCTGACCCACAGCCTGCGCAAACTCGCGCCATAGGCTCAACCGGGGAAGGTGCTCGATTTCAATGCTGTAATGACCTGTCCAATGCGGGCTTCGGCCTCGGGCGTTTGGGCGGCGACGATCAGCACTTGTTCAGCGGCGGCAGCGTCGGTGATCATGCGCGCCACCAGTGGCTTGCCGTCATAGCTTTGGTTGCCGGGAGGTGTGGTATAGCTGATCCCCACGCCGTCACCATTGGCCGCAAGGCTGCGCATCAGTTCAAGCGATCCGACGCGATGGGCGACGAAGGGGGTGACGCCCTGCATCTTGAACAGCCCCAGCACATGCCTAAGGGACAGCGCCTCCTCAAACAGGATCAGCGGGTCCGTTGCAATGTCACGCAGGCGGAGGGATTGGCGGGACGCAAGTTTATGGTCGGGGGCGAGAAAGGCCGATGGTTGCAAACCGCCCCAGACATGGCGCTGAAAACGGCTGTCCAGCCCGATATCATAGGTGATCGCAAGGTCGATCTGGCCCTGTCGCAACGCCTCGGCCAGACTGGTGAAATCCGCCACGAGGTAGGTTAGCCGCAGCCCCGGAAAAGCTTCCCGCAACGCCCGCGTAGCCGGGCCGATGCACAGCGGCGCAAGGTCGTTGAAACACCCAAGCGTCAGGCTGCTTTCTGCCTGCATTCGGGCATCGGCGGGGTCGGTCAACGCTGCTGCTTGCGACAGCAAATGCCGGGCGCGCTGGATGAAGTCGCGGCCAAACGGCGTCAACCGGATACTCCGCCCGCGCCTGCGATCAAACAGTTTCTGGCCCAGATGCGCCTCTACCTGGGTCAGTGCGACGGAAAGCGATGGCTGCGACACGCCCAGCCTGTCCGCAGCAAGGCTCAGGCTTGGCGCATCAGCGGTTGCGGTGATATATTCAAGCTGGC
>NZ_JAKDLJ010000447.1 GCF_030452865.1 Pseudorhodobacter sp. | reverse complement strand
CGCTGCGCCTTGCAGTTTTGCAACAGGCGTACCCGAAGGATACCGCAGATTATGGACCGATCCGCGCCGCGATTGACATCTTGCAACAAGACGGCACGCTGACGGTCGGCACGGGAGAGGTTGATCTCGTGCCGATCCTGACGGGCGGCGCGCTGGCGCTGACCGGGCCTGATGGGATGCTGGACCCGCTTGGGCATGGCTCCTCCCCCCGCGTCACGGCTCGCGATGGAGAAGATGCAACCGCAGCCACCCTGCGTCTGCTGGAAAACGCGGCCCACGCCACCCGCGTTCGGGCAATCCTGACCGGACTTGGCGCAGGACGCGGCTTTGGCATTACCGGCGCGCCCCTCAAAATGGAAACCGAGCGCCGCGCCGGGGTGCAGGTCGGGTCTGATTGCGCCAAAACCGGAACGCCAACCCCGCATGACCCCACGCAGGGAGTCTCTGCCTGCGATGAGTTATGGCTGACGCTGACCAACCAATCGGGCCGGGTGCAGGATGTCAGCGTGTTCTATCTGGCGCAGGATTTCACACTGTCGCTGATCTGGCCGCAAAACAACCTGTCCAACCGGCTGGCCCTTGGCGAAAGCACCCGCGTCGGTTTGCGCATAGATGCGGCGGACCCGACGGCTTTCGCGGCAGAAGAAATTCTGGTTGTCGCCCTGTCCCCCGATGTGGATGAACCCCGCGCCGATCTTTCTGCCTTGGCAAGCCCGGATCGCCTTCGCGCAACCGGCAGCGACCCGACACTCGCCACCATAGCCGTGTTGATGGACCCGCAAGACACGACCCAAACGCGCGGCTTTTCCACCAAACGCCCCGCCCTGACCCTGCTGCGCCAATCGGTGCATCTGCGCCCCGCAACGCCAACCAAACTCCCCTGACATTCCCATCGACAAGCCAAGGAGCCGCCATGACCATGAACAAACGCCTCGCCCTGACGACCACCGGCATCTGCCTGCCTGCCCTGCTGTGTGCAAGCCTTGCACTGGCCCAGACCGCGCCGGACTTCTCAACCCCGCCGGTGGATGCCGCCACCGCTTCGCCGTTCAACTACACCCAAAGCGGGATGAAGGCTGAACATGCGAAAGAAGTCGCGACAGCAACCAGCGGCGCGCGCGTTGTCGGTGGCGAGTTGGCAGCAGAGGGTGCTTGGCCTTGGCAAATCGGGATGATCATCAATGGCGCACCAACGACCGAGGAAGGCCATTTCTGCGGCGGCTCCATGGTGCTGGACCAATGGGTGCTGACGGCGGCGCATTGCGTGCATATGGCCGATGACAAAGGCGTTTTCCGTGATATCAACCCGCAAGCGATTTCAATTCTGGTCGGCACCAACAGCCTGTCGGATGGCAGCGGCGATCTGGTTCCGGTCGCACAGATATTCCGGCATCCAGACTATATCGGCACCGCGTTTGACAATGATATCGCACTGATCAAACTCACCCGCAAACCGGAGGTGCCTTTCGGCAAGATCAAGGTGCCGGATGCGGAGCTTGGCGATAACCTTGACCAGCCGGGGGTGGAAACCACGGTCACCGGCTGGGGTCTGACCGAAGGCGGCGACCATCCGGACGCGCTGCGGCAGGTGCAAATCCAGATGATGGACCGCAACCTGTGCAATCAAGCCATGCTCGACAGCCGCGCCGAGGAGGCGGCCAAGGGCTTTGGCTATGCCGTAAAGGTTTTCGGGCTGACAGATGAAGCCGCCTATTCGGCATGGGATGCTATGATCGCCGGGGTCAAGCCGCCGATGTCGGCCAATATGCTGTGTTCCGGCACGTTTGAAGGCGGCAAGACCGCCTGTTCCGGTGATAGCGGCGGGCCGTTGGTGGTGGCGCTGAACGATGGCAGCTTCATTCAGGCCGGCGTGGTCAGTTGGGGCCTGTCCGGTGTTGGCGGCAAAGGCTGTAATGAGAGTGCGCCGTTTTCGGCCTATACGCGGGTTTCGAACTACCTGCCGTGGCTGCAAAGCACCATCGATGCGAATTGACGTGGCGGCTGATCGCTTTTAGATCAGCGCCATGACAACTTGTCTTTTCACCGGCCTGCCGCTCCGCCCCGCGCGGGTGCATGAGGTTTTTGGCCCTGCCGCCGCGGGTTTTGCTTGTATCGCAGGCGCGCAGGCGCCGGGCGCTGTGCTGTGGATACAGGAAAGCCGAACGGCGGAGACGTTGAACCCCAACGGGATCGCGCCTCTGCTTGACCCTGCGCGCCTGTTGCTTGCCCGCAGCGCAAACCAGACCGACAGTCTTGCCGTGGCGGAAGAAGCCTTGCGCGATGGGTCGGTGCCGTTTGTGGTGATTGAAATCACCCACCCGCTTGATCTGCGCGAAGGGCGGCGGCTGCAACTTGCGGCCAAGAACGGCAACTCAACCGGCCTTTGCCTGATCCCGGAAGGCATGGGATCGAACGCGGCAGAGACCCGCTGGCACGCCGCCCCGATCTTTGATCCTGCACGGGAAGACTCGACTCTGATGCGTTGGGAAATTATCAAGAACAAATCAGGAACAACAGGGGCCTGGAATGTTCGATGGAATCCAGAAACGCATCGTCTCGATGTGGTTTCCCCGGCTGCCGAGCGACCGGGTTCTGCGGGCATGTCCAATTGACGGGCCTTTCGCCCTGATCCTGAAGCAAAACAACACCGACCGGATTTATTGTCTCAACCCTGCTGCCGAACAGGCAGGGCTGGCGCGCGGCATGAGCTTTGCCGACGCCCGCGCCTTTTGCC
>NZ_JAKDLJ010000446.1 GCF_030452865.1 Pseudorhodobacter sp. | reverse complement strand
ACGAATCCGTGGCGGCTTTGGACGTGTCGATTCAAGCCGATGTGCTGAACTTGTTGAAAGAGATTCAGCGCGAGATGGGGTTGACCTTCCTGTTCATCAGCCATGATTTATCAGTCGTGGCGCATACTTGCGACAATCTGGCGGTGATGTATCTTGGCCGCTTGGTTGAAACCGCGCCAACACGCGATCTGTTCAAAGCGCCGCGCCATCCCTATACCAAGGCCCTGTTTTCCGCGATTCCATCGCTTGACCCCGATGATCGCCGCGGCGGGCAAAAGCTGATCGGGGAGATTCCATCACCGACGAACCAGCCTCCCGGCTGCAAATTCCATACCCGCTGCCCCAACGTGATCGACCGCTGCCGGGTGGAGGAGCCAAGTTTGGAAAACCCCGGCGATGGCCATGCGGTATCCTGCCATCGTTGGCGTGAATTGCTGGCGGTTCCGGCCGGCTGATCGGGAGAACACTCACCCTGCGGGGGTAAGGAGTGCGGCCAAGGCGCGCTGTGACTTGGTGACATCGGCGAGGCTGTAGCGATCAAGACTGGCAAAGAATGCTTCCTGCGCATCTGCCAGCGGTGCGCGCAAACCGCAGACGGGGAGGATCAGGCAGGAGGCATTGTGTCCAAAACACTCCACCACCGGATCACTTTTCTTCAGCACGCGCACGACCGCGCCGATATTGATCTGTTCGGCGGGGCGTGACAGCCGCAAGCCGCCGCCGCGCCCGCGTTCCGAAGTGACAAAGCCGCCGTGGGCGAGTTGGGTGGCGACTTTTGCCAGATGGTTGGCCGACAGCCCGAAAACCCGCGCAATTTCCGTGGAGGACACCCGCTCCGGCGCCCGGACGCAAAGAGTGACGAGCACGCGCAACGCGTAATCGGTGAACTTATCCAACTGCATGCGGTATAATTAACATTTACAATGCGCATTTAGAAGCTGTATATAATGCGTATCCGTAATACCTGTTTAAGGAACGTCCCATGAAGATCGCAGATGCAATCCTATGGCCGGGGACGAAGGTGTGTGAATGGATCGGGGTTGACCCAACGGCGGATGCCGGTTTGATCCGGTCCATGTTCAACATGATCTTTTATATTGTGGTGATCCTGGGCGGATTTTGGGTCTATTATGGCTTGGTGTCCTGACAGGCGCTGATCGCCCACAGCCTTACTGCCATCGCCGCGCTTTCGCCCGCAGGGTCGATCCCGCCTGATGCTTGCACCAGACGGGATACAACAGGAAAAGCCGATCAGAACCCGGCTTTGATCTTTTCGAACTCTTCCAGCATGCGGTCGCGCATCTTGCTGTCGATGGGGGTTTGCGCCAGCAGCGTGGTGTCGATCGGATTGACATCGGCCGCGACCAGTTCTTCCGGCGGAATGGCGGCCAAGCCGCGATTGTTGGTGGCGGCGTAACCAAAGCCGTCCAGCAGCGCCTTGGCAGAGCCATCGTCAAGCCATGAGTTGATGAAATCATAGGCCTTGTCTTCGGAGCCGGGGGCATCCTTCATGTTGACATAGCCGCAAAACCAGGTCGCCGCCCCTTCCTTGGCTTGGCGCTGAAAGCCAACGTCGAACCCTTCCTGTCGCATCAAGGCGATGGAATCGTTCCACGACCAAGCGACCAGCACCTGACCGCCTGCCATGAGTTGTGACAGCTCGGATGGGTCCGCCCAATAGGCCACCACATTTTCATGTGCCTTGCGCAACCAGGCGGCGGCGGCCTGATACTGTTCTTCGGTCAGGTTCGTCCAGTCCGAAACACCGGTCGCGAGCAGCGCCAGTGACCAGATATCGTCGGTATTGTCAGGCAGTGAAATCCGACCGGCATATTTGGGGTTCAGGAAAACATCGAGCGATGCGACATCCTCTGCGGGAACCTCCTTGGTGTTATAGGCGACGGCTGTGTAGGCGTAATCCGTTGGAATGTACCAGACGCCGGTTTCATCCTTGAAAATCTTTGAATTCAGGAACCGCGGAGCGATCTGGTCGAAATTCGGGATGCGTGACACATCCCACGGCTCAATCAGCCCGGCATCGCGGTATTTTGACACCATCTGAGAGCAGGGATGCACCACATCGGCCTTGAAGCCGGAGGAAACCTTCTGGAAGGCTTCATCGTCATCGCCGAACAGCGCATAGGTCGGCATCTGGCCGTTCTTGGCGATATAGGATTTCATCAGGCCTTCATCCTCAAACCCGGCCCAATCGAAGGCGATCAGGTCAGGGTCAGCGGCAAATGCTGCGGCAGCGGGCAGGGCGAGTGCGAATGCCGCCCCGAGCATCAGTTTGGTCATGGTCTTCATGGGTGTCTTCCCCTCCGTTGGTGGCAGTTGGCGCTTGTCGCACCTTTATGCCCGGCCAAGGCTAGGCGGTGTTTCGGTCCGGCTCAAGGGGGAAAGTGCCGCGACGGGTTGCGTCAGGCTGCGGCTTTGGCTTGCGGCTGCGTGGTCGATGGATAAGATCAGGGCCAAGGCCACGAACAGGTGCGCCAAAGCAAAGGGAGACGATCGTGGAACTGGATGTGGGATTTGTGCGGCAACAGTTTCCGGCGTTTCAAAGCGCCGAACTGGCGGGGCAAGCGTTTTTTGAGAATGCCGGTGGCTCTTATACCTGTGGTGCGGTGATCGACCGGCTGACCCGGTTTTATACACATCGCAAGGTGCAACCCTACGGACCCTACAAGGCGTCGGCACTGGGCGGGGCGGAGATGGATGAGGCGCGCGCGCGCCTTG
>NZ_JAKDLJ010000445.1 GCF_030452865.1 Pseudorhodobacter sp. | reverse complement strand
GGGCAGGCGATGATCAACACCGAGACCGCCGAGGCGATGGCAAAGACCAGAACAGGTTCGGGTCCGAAGATCATCCACACGATGAACGCGAAGATCGAGACCGCCACCACGGTCGGCACGAAGATTGCGGAAACCCGGTCGGCCATTCCCTGAATCGGTGCGCGCGAGCGGCGCGCATTCGACACCATGGCCACGATCTGCGCCAGCACGGTGTCGGCGCCAACCTTACCGGCCTCAATCACCAGGCTGCCGTTATGGTTGATCGTCGCCCCGGTCACTTCGTCGCCCGGCCCCTTTTCCACCGGCATCGACTCGCCGGTCAGCATGCTTTCGTCCAGGGAGGATCGCCCCTCGATCACTACGCCATCCACCGGCACCGCATCGCCGGGGCGCACCCGCAGCCGGTCGCCTTCCATGATGTTTTCCAAAGGTGCGTCGTATTCCGTGCCATCCGGCAGGATCCGTCGCGCGGTCTTGGGGGCCAGGTCGAGAAGCGCACGGATCGCGTCACCGGTGCGTTCGCGCGCGCGCAGCTCCAGCACCTGGCCGAAAAAGACCAGTGCTACGATCACCACCGACGCCTCGAAATAGGTGCCGACGCCGTGACCCATTCGGTAGGCTTCGGGGAAAAGATCGGGCAGGAACACCGCGAAGAGCGAGTAGATATAAGCAGCCGCCACGCCGAGCGAGATCAGCGTCCACATATTGGGGGAGCGGTTCATAACCGAGTCCCAGCCGCGTTTGAAGAATGGTAGCGCTGCCCAAAGGACGATTGGCGTCGCCAGAAGAAATTCGAGATAGCCCGCCGTCTGATGCCCGATCCAGTCCCGGATCGGCAGACCCACCATGGGCCCCATCGTCAGCACGATCAGCGGCACCGCTGCCGCCGCCGAGACCCACATCCGGCGCGTGAAATCCGTCAGCTCATGGCTGGGCTCATCCGAAGGCAGCATCGGTTCCAACGCCATGCCGCAGATCGGGCAGGCCCCCGGCGCATCACGGACGATCTCGGGGTGCATCGGACAGGTGTATTGAACGTTCGCCGCTACAGCTTTCTTGCGCCCCGCGGCTCGACCCGAGGCATAGAACCACGGATCGCCCTTGAACTTGGTCTGGCATTTCTCGGAACAGAAGTGAAAGGTCTTGTCTCCGAACTCGGCGTGCCGCGTGTCGGGCTTGATCGCAACCGTCATCCCGCAAACGGGATCTTTGGCCGTTTCACCAGTCGAACTGTCGGATTTTGCGTGCTGATGATCGTGTTCCATGTCCTGCCAACTTTCTTATGATTTGTTTCGTCCTGAGGTATCCAGTGACTGGAAGCTCAAGCTGTTTTAGTTTTCCCCTTATAGCCCTCAGCTATCAGGTTGGTTTTTTGCCCTTGGGCCTGATCGCGATCCAGAGCAGAGGCAATCCGGTGACAAGGCCAAGGCCGAGAACCGTCCATGTGGCTTGGCTCATGTCTCCACTGGCCGCCTCGATGCCAACATGGGCAAGCAGGAAGCTCGCAGGTATGATTCCAGCCAGTGTTGCCAACGCAAACCGCCAGCCATGCAGGCAACTCAGGCCTGCCGCATAGCTGATCATGTCGAAGGATACGAAAGGCATCAGTCGGCTGATAAACACGGTCCCAGTCAGAGCATTCTGCGATCCAAGCAGCCCGGCATCCACCGACGTGCCGAACACGTGTTTGAGCGCATCGCGCCCGAGTACCCGCGCAAGTCCGAAGGCGATCAACGCGCCGAGTTCTGCCCCAATCACGACATAGACAGTACCCCAGACATGCCCGTAGGCCGCACCAGCGGCCAGAGCGATCGGCGCGCTTGGGATCGGACTGGCGACCACGGCCACGGTCATGAGGCCAATGATCAGCAGGGGGCCCCAGATGCCCGCTTGCGCCATCAATGTTTCAAGCGCCTCGCGTTTCATCAGGTGCATGACATCAACCAGGATTGCAGGCGCAAACCACCATACCCCGAGCAGGACAAGGCCAAGGCCTGCCATCGCTGCCAGAATACCGGTGCGCAAGCTCATCTCAAATCGCGGCCACGGCTTCCGCCAGCAGGTCTCGCACCTGACCGGCGACAGCATGCAACGCAGCATTGTCGATGGCTTGCATCGAGGCCACGGGATCAATCGCGCTGACCT
The DNA here is from genome assembly GCF_030452865.1 of Pseudorhodobacter sp. Lineage (GTDB taxonomy): Bacteria > Pseudomonadota > Alphaproteobacteria > Rhodobacterales > Rhodobacteraceae > Pseudorhodobacter. The sequence goes on along the minus strand of NZ_JAKDLJ010000445.1, from coordinate 595 downwards.
CGATCCCGCCATCGACCTCACGCAGGATCACATTGCAAGGCAACATCGCACCCAAGCGCGGCTCCATTCCGATGGCCTGATGCGCCATCTTCGGGTTGCACGCACCGAGAATGCGGTAAGCTGGCATGTCGACATCCAGCTTTTTCTTCATCGTCGCTTTGACGTCGATCTCGGTAAGAATGCCAAAACCCTTGTCGCCCAGTGCAGCCCGGGTGCGCGCGTCAACGGCGTCAAAACCGGCGTCCGCTATCAGGCGGTTGATTGTATAAGCCATTGTATTTCCTTTTCTGTTCATGATTTCTATTCCAGCCGCGACGTCTACTTTCAGCCAACTGTAGCGTCATTCGACTTCCGCTCGGGGTGTGCCCGCAGGTGCCTCGCCGTTCGCCTCGATATCCGCGATGTAAAGCTTCATTTCCGCGATCTCGGCCAGTTGCGCTTCGATGATTGCATCTGCCAGTGCCCGGACCCTCGGGTCCGAGATATTGGCCCGCTCGCTGGTCAGGATGGCAATGGAATGGTGCGGGATCATCGCCCGCATCCAAGCGAGGTCGTCGATCGTCTCCTGGCTTCGAACGAGCCAGAGTGACAAGGC
>NZ_JAKDLJ010000444.1 GCF_030452865.1 Pseudorhodobacter sp. | reverse complement strand
CTGATGCCGCCGGAGGTGCAAGCGGTGTGGGCCCGGCAATGGCAAGCCCGGTACGCACGGCGATCCTGCAATGGGCGGTGCTGCTGATTTCAGTCCATGCCGTTCACCGGCTTGGACGGATGCGTGGCGGCACCGGCACCCTGAACGAGGCGGTGATCCTGCTCGCATGGTTGCAATTTGTTCTGCTCTGCGTGCAGGTGGCGCAAATCGTGATGCAAGTGATCGTGCCGCCGCTGGCCGATATTCTGGGCGTTGCCGGTTTGGTGCTGTTTCTATGGCTTCTGACCAATTTCGTCGCCGAACTGCATGGGTTCCGATCCCTCGCTTTGGTGTTCGTCGGAATTCTGGTGGCGGTAGTTGTTTTGGCGGTTGTTCTGGCGATTGTGTTGACTTTGATCTTTGGCGCGGCGGCGGGGGTTTGAGCGATGTTTGATGTAGAAAAGATTCGCGCCGATTTTCCGATTCTTTCGCGCAAGGTGAATGACCGGCCCCTGGTTTATCTCGACAACGGCGCCTCGGCGCAAAAACCGCAAGTGGTGATTGACGCGATCACCAAGGCTTACACGGATGAATATGCCAATGTTCATCGGGGCCTGCACTTCCTTTCCAACCTTGCGACCGACAAGTATGAAAGCGTGCGCGGCAAGGTCGCACGTTTTCTCAATGCGCCGGATGAGCATGAGATCGTCTTTACCACCGGCACCACTGAAGGCATCAACCTTGTTTCCTATGCCTGGGGCGCGCCCCGGATGCAGGCGGGGGATGAGATTGTTCTGTCGGTGTTGGAGCATCACGCCAATATCGTGCCCTGGCATTTCCTGCGTGAGCGCCAGGGCGTGGTGCTGAAATGGGTCGAATGTGACCAGAACGGCGACCTTGACCCGCAGGCGGTGATAGACGCCATCGGGCCGAAAACCAAATTGGTCGCGATCACGCAGATGTCGAATGTCACCGGAACTGTGGTCGATGTTGCCAGCATTTGCCAGGGCGCACGCAGCTTGGGGGTTCCGGTTCTGGTCGATGGTTCGCAGGCGGCGGTGCATATGCCCGTCGATCTGGCCGCGATGGGATGCGATTTCTACGCGATCACCGGGCATAAACTTTATGGTCCCAGCGGGTCGGGTGCGATGTTTATCGCAAAGGATCGCATGGCCGAGATGCGGCCTTTCCTCGGCGGTGGTGATATGATCCGCGAAGTCGGGCGCGAAGTCATCACCTACGCCGATCCGCCGATGAAGTTTGAGGCAGGCACCCCCGGTATCGTGCCGCAAATCGGCATGGGTGTCGCGCTCGATTACATGATGGCGGTCGGGATGGAGAATATCGCCGCCCATGAACGCAGCTTGCGCGACTATACCCGCGTGCGGCTGGCCGGGTTGAACTGGTTGAACGTGCAGGGAAATTCTGAAAGCAAAGGCGCCATTTTCAGCTTCACGATGCAAGGCGGCGCACATGCGCATGATGTCTCCACCATCCTCGACAAGCGCGGGGTTGCGGTGCGGGCGGGTACGCATTGCGCGATGCCGTTGCTGGAACATCTTGGCGTCGGTGCCACCTGCCGCGCGTCATTTGCGATGTACAACACGACGGCTGAGGCCGACACGCTGATCGACGCGCTGGAATTCTGTCACGAGCTTTTTGGCTGAAATAACCCGTTGCAAAGCCTGCCCCCATTGGATAGTCAGCAGACACAAGGCACCCATAGCTCAGCTGGATAGAGCGTTGCCCTCCGAAGGCAAAGGTCGCACGTTCGAATCGTGCTGGGTGCGCCAATCTTCTCAAACACTTAATGACGATTGCCGTTCCGGGCGGCCAGAATGTGCATCGAGGCATCCAGGCGCTTCAGCGCCGCAAGATCATCTGATCGCCGGAAATTTCGATGTGGAACCGGCCCAGATAATCCATTCCCAGAAGTGAGCCGTCCATCTCACCATCATTGACCGCCGCCGCGAGTGTGTCGTCATGGATCGGGCCAAGGTCCACATTCTTCAGCGTCACCCGCGCGGTTCGGACCGATCCATTGGCAGTTTGCGCGGTGCCGAGATAGACGAGTTTGTCAGGATCGAACCCCAACCGAACCGCATCCTCGCGTGACAAGACGACATTCGACGCCCCTGTATCGACCAGAAACTTCACCTCTGTCTCGTCGATCTCCAATGTCAGGTAATAATGGCCATCCCGGTTGCGCGGCAGGCTGATCTCTTGCCCGTTGATCACTTCCTGTTGACCGGTGAAACTGCTCCCCATGTCATGCCACAAGCCATAGCCGGCCATCACCCCGACAAAGATCAACCCCCAGGAAATCACGCCGCGCGCCAGTTGGCCCATCCGTCCGCGAAACTCGACCAGCAGATAGCTGCCGACCGCGACGCCGAGAATCCCGAGATAGGTCAGGCGCGCAAAGGAATCTCCGTCCATCTTACTCTCCGGCTTCGGCGATCAGCAGGACATGGGGCAAGGTGATCATCCGACCAGTCCGGTACCGATGATGCCGTCAATCACGAATTGCACCGACAAGGCAGCCAGCAGCATACCCAGAAGCCGGGTGATGACCAGAGTGCCGGTACGTCCCAGCGCACGTTCCAGCGGGCCAGCAACAAGAAACAGCAGAAAGGCAAGAAAGACGACGAAAATCATCACCAGATGCACCGTCACAACCCCTTGCCAGCCGCCGCCCGACTCGCCGCCCAGCAGGATCATGGTGGCAAGCGCACCCGGCCCGGCCAGCAGCGGCGTTGCCA
>NZ_JAKDLJ010000443.1 GCF_030452865.1 Pseudorhodobacter sp. | reverse complement strand
GGCCTGAAAGCTGCTCGAGCAAGCCGCCAAGTCCGCCACCGGCCCCCGCCGCACTGCCGCCGCCCAACAAGCCGCCCATCATATCGGCAAGCCCGCCGCCGCCCACGCTTCCACCGCCTGCGCCAGCGGTCCTGGCCCCCGGCAATCCGTTTTGGGCGACATAGCTTGCGCCTTTGGCAAGCGCGACGCCGACGGCAACTTTGGCAAGTGTTGAAACGAGAGACATGGCTTTATCCTTTACGCGGTGACCAGTGTTCAGGGTTGCGCCTTCGATCAGTCCCGCGCAAGGGGAAGTTTTGCCAGCGCGCGGCGTCGCGTTTGGCATGGAGTATGAAAAATCGCCCGCACCGGAATCATCTGTTTGACCGTCACGCTTGCGCAACAGTTTTGCGAAACCCCGGAAGTTCAAGCGCTGGGGTGATTCTGGCGCCTACTACATGTGGTAGCAGCATCGGAATTCACCCAAACTATCAGCTAGTGATGGTAAGGATGCCGAAAGCAAAGGCTTTGTCATACGAAGAGTGTCAGTGCCACAGGCGCAGCGCGCAAAGCCTCGCTGCCCAGAATCGGAACGCAACCGGAAAAGCCCCGACGCACTGTAAAAAAACTGTGGAGAAACCAAAAATATGCGTTGCGACAACTGGGGAATTGCGACAGGTTGTCGAAGCGCCGCCGACTGACACTACATATGGTGGCGCAATGGGAAATTCGAAAACCAATTCTATCAAAGCCTCTTGAGGGGGCTGGAATTTTGTTGCTTTGCGACACGGTGGTTGACGCTTTTTCAGGACGGGTGTGCCGCAGGCGTTGCGGAATAGGGAAAACATCAGGCAGCGCCGAAACCCGGCCAAAGCCTGCAACAAGTCGGAGACGGGGCAAATGAAGATCGAGCGGAAATTTACGGCGGAAGCGACGGGTGCCTATGGCACGATGGATTTCACCACCACGGTTTCGGAGATTCGCAATCCTGACGGCAAGATTGTGTTTCGTAATGACGCGGTGGAGGTGCCAAGCGGCTGGAGTCAGGTCGCCTCTGACGTGTTGGCGCAAAAGTATTTCCGCAAGGCAGGCGTTCCGGCGCGGCTGAAAAAGGTCAAGGAAAAGGGCGTTCCCGAGTTTCTGCTCCGCTCTGTCCCTGATGAGGATGCCTTGGCGAAACTACCGCAAGATCAACGCATTGTCGGCGAAACTTCAGCCAAACAGGTGTTCGACCGTTTGGCGGGTGCCTGGACCTATTGGGGTTGGAAGGGCGGCTATTTCACCACCGAGTCCGACGCGAAAGCCTATTATGATGAAATGCGCTACATGCTGGCGCGCCAGATGGCGGCACCCAACTCCCCCCAGTGGTTCAACACCGGCTTGCATTGGGCCTATGGGATCGACGGGCCGTCACAGGGCCACTATTATGTCGACCACCTGACCGGCAAACTGACCAAATCCACCTCGGCCTATGAACACCCGCAGCCACATGCCTGTTTCATCCAATCGGTCAAGGATGATCTGGTCGGCGACGGTGGCATCATGGACCTTTGGGTCCGCGAGGCGCGGCTGTTTAAATATGGGTCCGGCACCGGCACAAACTTCTCGTCATTGCGCGGCGCGGGGGAGAAGCTCTCGGGTGGCGGTAAATCCTCCGGTCTGATGGGCTTTTTGAAAATCGGTGATCGGGCGGCAGGTGCGATCAAATCGGGCGGCACCACCCGGCGCGCGGCGAAAATGGTGATCGTCGATGCCGACCACCCTGATATCGAAGATTTTATCAATTGGAAGGTGATCGAGGAGCAGAAGGTTGCCTCTATCGTCGCCGGCTCAAAAATGCATGAACAGAAACTCAACGCCATTTTCGCGGCAATCCGGGCTTGGGATGGCACGGCGGACGCGGCCTATGAGCCGAAGGACAATCCCGGCCTGAAAGCCGCGATCAAGGACGCCAAGAAAGTCGCGATCCCGGAAACCTATATCAAACGGGTTCTGGACTACGCCAAGCAGGGCCATACCAGCATCGAATTCCCGACCTATGACACCGATTGGGATTCTGAGGCGTACTCATCCGTGTCCGGCCAGAACTCCAACAACTCCATCCGTGTCACTGATGCTTTCTTGCAGGCGATCAAGGACGACGGCAATTGGGAACTGATCAACCGCAAGGACGGCACGGTTTCCAAAACCATCAAGGCGCGGGCGCTCTGGGATCAGGTTGGCCACGCCGCCTGGGCCTGTGCCGATCCGGGTATCCAGTTCCACGATTCTGTGAATGCTTGGCACACATGCCCCGAAGATGGTGCGATCCGCGGCTCCAATCCGTGTTCGGAATATATGTTTCTGGACGATACTGCCTGCAACCTGGCCTCAATGAACCTGCTGACATTCTACAATGACGGCAAGTTCGACTCTGCCGCTTATATCCACGCCACCCGGCTCTGGACCGTGACGTTGGAAATCTCGGTGATGATGGCACAGTTCCCATCGAAGGAAATCGCCCAGCTCTCCTATGATTTCCGGACGCTTGGCCTGGGTTATGCCAATATCGGCGGTTTGTTGATGAACATGGGCTTCAGCTATGACAGCGACGAGGGGCGCGCGATGTGTGGTGCCTTGACCGCTCTGATGACCGGTGTTTCCTATGCAACATCGGCGGAAATGGCGGGCGAATTGGGCGCATTCTCCGGCTACGCCCGCAACCGTGAGCATATGCTGCGGGTGATCCGCAACCACCGCGCGGCCGCCCATGCCAGCGGCGAATACGTTGGCG
>NZ_JAKDLJ010000069.1 GCF_030452865.1 Pseudorhodobacter sp. | reverse complement strand
GTCTGTTTCCACAAAGACATTCTCGGCAACCAGATCGACGTTGGAAACCGCCCTGGTGTCAGTATGTTTGGCAATAGCGTCAGCCCGTTCATCCCAGTTGGCGATATTGATTCCCAGCAGATAGGCGCGCTTGCCGGAGGTATCGAGTTCCGCGCCGGTTTCGCCGGTCAGGGTGCCGGGGGCGTCAGGATCATCTGTCGGCACAGAGCCCAGGCGCACTAACGCCTCAGACCGGATTTCGTCATAGATATTACGCGCCGAGATGGTGATGCGCGGATCATTGGCCAGTACGACCTTGCTTGCATCAGCATAGAACGCACCGCCCGGTCGGCCCCAAAGGCCATCGGGTGTCGCCTCAATCAACGCGGGCGATAGCGAGACCACGGCACCTAGCGGGGTTTCATACTCCTCAGAAGAATCCCCCGTGACGGTGCGGGTTTGGGTGTGCTGCGATGATATATTCAGCGCAACGCCAAAGCGGGAATTCGCGTTGCCGCTGTTACCGCCGCCAGCGGTATCGTTGCCTTCGACCGCATTGGCATCTGCCGTTTGCTCATTGGTTTTGTCGGCGTCAGCCGCGTTCAACGCAATGCCGGTCAGATTGGGCAGCAGTGCCGATTGCTTGTCATTGCTGATCGCCTGATCGCCTGCATCATCGGACACACCCGCGACAGTTTCAGACCCACCCGAAACCCGCGCGCGGGTAAGAAACTTTTCGGTGCGGGTTTCAGACGTGATCTCAACCTCGCCCGAGGGCACCGCAACAGCGCCGCCAAACAGCGTTTCCGTTTTCGTATCGGCCACCGACAGGTTCAGCGCGAAACCCTTGGTCTGACCACTGGTCACCGCATCGGAGGTCAGCATAATGTTGCGCACCGTCTCCGACGCGATGGTTAAACCCTCACCGACCGCTTGGGAAACCAGCGTGGCATAGTTCCCCGGATCCTGATCGGGTCTGTAATCCGCCTCATCACGCGACGCCCTCGCGTCCAAGGCGATAATAGGGCGATATCCGTTCACAATCGTACGCGCCCTTGAGCGGCGCAGAGAGGCGGCGATAGCAAGGTTGAACGCGGTTGCATCTACACCGTCGGTCTGCACGCCGGACTTGGCAACCAACGTCTGCTCCTCATTCACGACCGAGCGCACTTCAATCGTGCCGCCGGCGTCAATCGCGGTATAGTGCAGCGTCGTCTTTGCCTCTGTGTTGGAGGCGGCGATGGCAAAGGCAAGGTTCTGGTTAGCGGGCGCAATCTCAAAATGCGTGGTGGCGCTAGAAATAACTTTCGCCTTGTCTTCGGACACTATCCAGCTGTGGTCCATCTGGATAGTGGCGCGCGCATCCAGATAGCTGGGCTGGTTTTCAAGATCCAAAAGGTCCAGTTTTTCCTGTATCACCCGCCCCGCATCAGAGGCGCGTTTGAGCAGGAAATCCGAACTGATCAACGACCCGTCCGGCCCAAACAGCTTGTTGCTATAGCTATCCAGCGCAGCCTGTGCATCGACCACGTTGTCTTTGAAAACCGTGGCCAGCAATGTCACATTCTTGCCGCGCAAAGTGGCCCCGATTGCGGTCAGCCGCACAATTCCCACCGGCAGCACATTGTTTTCGGCATCGCCGGGCGCAAGGTCTGGGTCATGCAGCCGATCATCAAGGCGCGCATGCAACAGAATGTCACCCGAGGTGCCATTGGCTGCTGTCGTGTCAATTACGGTGCCTTCCGACAGCTTGATCACGGGCGCAACCATCGTCACATCACCAGCAGAAGTACCCGCGGCGTTAGACGTTGTGATCGCCCCATTATCCCCAAGCACCTCGATACGTTTGGCGGCTGTCACCGTCAGATCCGCCCCATCGGTGTTTTGCGGAATAACCACCGCAAGTTCATGCGAATCAATCAGGACTTGCCCTGTCAGACCCGCATTGCCGTAAGCCGCAAGATCGCCCAGAACCTCCACTGTGTTCGCCGCACTAAACCCAACAAACCCGCCTTTTCCGGTTCCCAGTGCAGCGGCAGAAATCACGGCCCCGTCCGACAACAGCGCCGAGCCTTCGGCAAAGATGACAATCTCCCCCGCTTGCTGTGCGCCGGTGGACTGGCTAATCACCCGCGCGCCGGGCGCAAACGTGATATCGCCCGCGCTCGTCATCGCAATAAACCCGCGTTGACCGCCAGCAGAGTTGGCTTGGACACGCCCTAGCGCACCAACGCTAACACCACCTTTGCCATAAATACCTATATGACCCGCTTGGTCAGCGGTGCCAGCCGTAACCTGCCCATCAACGGTGACCAAACCACCCGCGCGGATCTGTGCTGATCGTTGCGCCATGATATGACCCTGTACGACGACGTTGCCAGTATCAAGCGGGACGTTATTGTCGATGATACCGCGAACCGTCCCGGTATCAATTTCATACACATTGCCAAATATATGCTGAAAAAGCCCCGCACCTACCGCAGTTTGGCTTGGCGTTGAAAGCGAAACCGAACCGCCGTGGATCGTCCCTTGCGACCCGACAACAAAGCCGTTCGGGTTGGCAATATAAAGATCACCGCCGACTTCGCCATTCCGCATTGACTGGACAAGCCCATTTATCTGCGACTGCGGCCCATTGACGATGTTGATTGTACCCATTGCTCCTGTGGGTGCGTACAGATTGACCGTTTGCCCCGTCCCGACATCGAACTGGCTAAACGAATTTATGCCGTGACCTTGACTTTTCGTGGTGGTGGTCACGTCCATCACATTGCCAGCAGAGGTCACGCTGGTCCCGGTTCTTCCGTCCGGAAGGACCTGCGCCGAAAGCGACCCAAGTGGAATGGAAATACATCCAGTGAGCGCGATGCACCGCGCCAAAAATGAATTCAATTGCGCAAAGTTCAAAATGAAACCTTTACAACACGGGCTAATCCCTTCCCCATGAAGCGTTAACGGAACCGCTCGGTCAAACCTGCGGGTGCCAGTTTTCGCCATAAATGATATATCCGAAGTAATTAAATTACCTTTTCGGCGCCCAATACCCAATTTGCGGTATCCGACAAAAAGGCACCAAGCATGGAATTGAGGAGACATCTCGCGATGAGTGACCCCCCAACCGAAGCGCCCTCAACCGAGGCGAAAACAGGATTGAACGCAAACTCGCAACTTATTGAAAGTATTTATAGAATTGCGTTGGAACCTCAAACCTACGATGCTTTCATGGGTCGTTGGGACGAATTTATCCAAAACCGTCTGAGCGCCCTTGACGCCTTGCGTGACGCAGATGGCACCGTTGCAACCGCAGAGATTGCAACTCATTTCGAAATCGCAGAACGCTTGTTGGACCAAACCCGCAAAGCCGATGAGTCGCACGGCCTTGCGCCTGCCTATGGTGCAGGGTCGTCCAGTCCGGGGCCGGACCCGCAATTCCTGATCGATGCCAGCGGCGCGATTGTCTGGACCAATGCAGCGGCGACCCGGCTGTTTGGCATCAAGCGCGGCACCGAAGTTACAGACCTAACCGTGCCGGAGCGCCATATGACGGCGCTGAATACGCGAATGGACAGCCTGAAAACCGAAATGGAGCACAACGCGCCACCGTTGATCTTTCAACTTCCCGCCGTGGCCGCGACCGATGGGTTGGCCCCTGGCGAAGTGGTGCATCTTCAGGCGCAACGGTTGCATGAAAGGACCGGCGGCGACCTGCTGCTGGTCAGCCCGCTGACCGCCAACTGGCCGCCGGGCATGCCGGTGCTGCTCACATCGACCTATGGGCTTAGCCATTCGGAATGTGACATCTGCGAGTTGCTCAGCCGCGCCCACCGTCCGGCGGACATCGCCACCTTTCGCAACAGCGCAATTGCAACGGTCCGCACCCAGATAAAATCGCTGTTGGTCAAAACCGGCTGCGGGTCACAGACCGAACTGGTGCGCTTATTGCACCTGTTGATGCGGGTGGCTGAATCCCATGGGCCAAGCCACCCTGCTGCACCGATTGCACAGGGGGAAATGACCTCTCTGTCACTGGATTCAGGTCTGGTGATGCCGGTGGAACTGCATGGTCCCGCCTCCGGCAAACCCGTCATTTTCTTGCACGGGATGCTGGACGGTGCCAGCCTTACCACCCAGATGCGCGACGCATTGCACGCGCGCGGCCTGCGCTTCATTTGCCCGACCCGCCCTTGGTTTGGTGACGCAGCGCCCGACTACGGTGCGACAGATGTGGCCCCGCAGCGGATCGGCGCAAATATACATGAATTATGCGTCAAGCTCGGGCTGAATGACGCGCTGGTTCTGGGGCATATGGCGGGCGCGGTTTATGCCTTTGCCTGTGCGGCGGCCGCACCCAAGCACATTCGCGGCATTGTCAATGTTGCGGGCGGTGTGCCTATCACATCCCATGCACAATTTTCCGAGATGTCACACCGTCAGCGCGTTGTGGCCTACACCGCGCGCTATACACCGCGCTTGTTGCCCTTTGTTCTGCGTGCCGGCATCAGCCAAATCAACAGCGGCGGAACAGATCGTTTCATGCAATCGCTTTATGCGACCTCACCCATCGACATGGAGGTTTTGAAAGACCCCGAAATCCGCCGCGCCGTTCTGCACGGCTATCAGTTCGCCACCCGTCAGGGGCATAATGCCTTTGAAATTGACAGCTATCATGTGGTCCGCAATTGGCAGCATTTGGTCGACGCGTCAGACGTGCCGGTTATCTTGCTGCATGGTGCCCATGACCCGGTTGTCAGCCCCGGATCGGTTTCAGCCTTTGCCAAACGGTTGGGCAAGCGTGCATCCATCGAAGTGTTTGATGACGCCGGGCAATTGCTGCTGCACCAGTTTCCCATCCGCGTGCTGGATGCGCTGGAACGCCTCGTCAGCTAACTTTCAGGCGCTTTAGGATGGGTCGCAATCGTCCAGTACCTCCAGCGCCCGCGTCACACCCAACAGGGAAACCGGCACGATCAGCGGACGCGCATCTTTCAAAGGCCGAAATGCCACGAATATACGACGGCCCTTCTTGAGCCGATCCATCTCTGCCGCGCTGACACCACCGCTGGCCATGCAACTCCGCTTGCTGCAACTCTGCCATGCTAACCCTACCGCGTCGCTAGCGCCGGCGTGAACATAAGCCGGCGGTTCCGCCAATGCCACACCGACAGGAACCCGCAGGGTCATCACGGCGGGCACGGCCTTTTGCCCTGCACCGTGGCGTAGCAGAATGGCAATTGTCGCCAATCCGGAGGAAGGCGCGCGCAATCCGATATCAATGGTTGCCACACATCCCGCATCCCCCTGCACGACCCGCCAGTCGCTAAAGCTCTGAATCTGCTCACCCGTGACAGGTGTTGCCATCAGGCAAAGAATGAGAGCAACAGCAACATTGTTTTGAGGGGAGTTCAACACCATACGCTTTAGAAAGTCCCAAATGGGCTCGCTGCGCAAGTCGTAATCATGGCGCAGCCGAAAGCGTTGATCAGACGTTCCTCGGATACATCTTCGCAGGCCAACCAAATTTGTGGACCGCGTCGCGCAGGAACATGCCAAATAGATCCCAAAGGCCGTCAAGCGGCGATCAGTTTCACAGCTTTGGCAAAACCAACAGACGCCTTGGCCAAAAACGGGCGCACCGTAGGCCCGTAGACTTGCGCGACATCGGCTTGTCCGGCAAAAAGCGGGCGCAGTACGGGCACGTGAGCGGCAAGGTCCATCTGCACCAGTGATCCCAGTGCCTGCAAGGCCATGCGGCCAGGATACAGCGTTTCGCTAGGCGCTCCGTTTGCCCAGATCAGGCCATGCTGCGCCAGCACGATATGATGATAGCCGATGCTGCGCCGCCCTTTGCATATCCGGACCGCACCCGTTCCAGCTTGTGCCAGATGCCGCGCGCGCGCCAGCACTTCGGCCCCGCGATACTGCATCAGCATACCGTGTTGGGGCGAGACAACAAGGTCGGAATGGTTCCCAAGAGCTCCCTCGCGGATCAAGATTGGGCGCAGTTCAGGTTACCACCGCCGCCGGTGTAGGTATCGTTCCCGGAGGTACCGCTGTAAGTGGCCATGATGCCCGCTCCGATGTAAGACCGGGCAGAACCGCATTGCGATACGCGCCAGGGTCAATTTCACTCTGAAGATGATGCTTGGACAGTTTGGGCTAACCATTCTCTAAACAGGCAGGGCTTTATTACGGCAACTTTTCGAGGTATTTTCGCAAAGTATCCGTTTCCCCCTTTGGTCAACGATATGTCCGCATTGTCAGGGGTTGGCGATGGCTGGTGGATATGGTTGATTTCAAGGGTACGCTATTTTCGAAGTCTGTGATCTGTCACCCGTCGAGGATTTGCCTGCAATTCATGAGAGGGCGCACGCTGTGTTCTGCGCCTTTCAACCCGTTAGGTCTACAACCATCTGGCGCGATATCGTGACGAGCGCCGAGTGTCTTCTCTTTTGCCCAAAACGGGTGAGGTGAGACGGCTACGGATCAATGCCGGTGTCGAGAAAATCATCGCGGCGACGCTGCGGGAAATGCGGTTGCGCCCGGAACAGCCCGATCTCGCACCGATCGTCGTCGAAATCCGTGCGCGCGGCGAAAGTGAGGGGCTCGAGCCCCCGGCCTATGTCACCGTGGCCAAAGGAATTCCGCAAGTGTTCACTCCCGAAGGGATCGCCCGTCGACGGCTTTCCGGGGGCAAGCACCTGCGCCGCCTGAAGCCGCGGCCGGGATACAGCCGCGCCACCCACGCCCTCGACGTTGTCCAAGTCGACCATACGCCAGCCGATATCCACTTCATTGAGGTAATCGACGACCACGGCGTTTTCGTCGGACGCCCTTACCTGACGATTGCGGCCGATGTGGCGACGAGTGCTACTATTGATTTTTACCTGACCCTTGCTCATCTTTGACGAATTCCACAGTGCCTTGCGCGGACGCCGACGGGATGTGAAAGCCATCTTCTCGTTTCTGCGCCGTATTGCCCGAGTGCATGACATTTCTCCCGTCGTTGTAGGCGGGGCCGCGGTCTTTGATGCAGTACATGACACCAATGAGATGGGATCGCGGTTCGATAGGGTGCCCATTCCGCGCTGGGGGTTTAACGAGGATTTTGCGACACTTCTCGCCAGCCTCGAGGCAAGCATGCCGAGCGGCGATTGCCGCAATTTCGGGGGGAGAGGAGAAGATCACCACCACAAGCCTTGACGCTATCGGCTATGTTCCGTTGTCGCGACGCTGGAAATCGGCCTTGCGAATCGAGATGATGTGAGCGGCACACAGACTGAGATCACCGTCATGCCCGCCCGTCGCTGCGCGCGTGTGGCAGGGACAGAACCAATCACGCAACTGTCGCATCGGGATCGATGCAGTGTGTTCCGACAGCTGACTGAAGCCGCTTCCGCTCTCTCAAACGGACGGGCAAGTTCCGCCGTGAGGTGCTGGACCCGGATTGCGCAAGCGGCGCCGAGCCATGGGGGGCTGGTGACGATGCGCACCGAAACCCTTGCCGCGCGAAACAGGCCGGAGCGGGGTTCATCTTTCGCGGCACCTGGTCTGACTGATCTTGCGCAAGCGGCGCATCTCCATGCGGAACGCCTGACCCGCCCACACGCGCTGACCGCCGCTCAAGGATCGGACAGCCCGGCATCGGTCAATTGCTCGGGGTCGGGCATGTCACGCAAGCTCTCCATTCCGAAGGCCGCGAGAAAGGTCTCGGTTGTGACAAAGGTATAGGGCGCGCCGCGGCGGGGTTCGCGGGGGCCGGTTCCAATCATGCCGCGCTCGGCCAATCGCCCGATCAGGTCGCGGCTGATCTCTTTGCCGAAAATGTCCTTCAACCCGTCCCGGCTGATCGGCTGGTGGAGGGCAATGGCGGCCAGCACGGCGATATCGAATTCATTCAGGTTCAGCGTCTGTTCAGCCACATCCGCTGCGGCCCGGATGGCGGGGGCATAGGCGGGCTTCGTCCGTAGCATCCAACCCCCGCCAACGCGCAGTACGGCGTAAGGACGGTCGGTCAGACCAACCTGTAGGTCCTCGATCAGCAGATCAACCGAAGCCCCCTGCCCCACCACGCGCGCCAGATCGTCGCGTGCCACCGGCGATGCGCTGGCAAACAGCACCGCCTCACACCGGCGCAGCCATTCGTGCCAGCGCAGATCGGGGGGCAGATCGGCCAGCTCCCGATCCAGCTCTGCCTTGAGACTGTCGCGCGCCATGTTCAAACTCCATACAGACGAAAACTGTCCCGCCCGGTCAGCTCACGCACGGCCCCAAGGTCGACCAGCCGGTCACAGAGGCGGCGGGCGGCGCGATCCGACATGAACGGGAGCAGTGCCACCGGAGCCAGAGCATCGCGGGACAGAAACAACTCGACCGCCCGGTCCGCCCCCTTGGCCCGCAGCTTCGGGGCCACCGCCTGTAACCTTGCCGCACGCCTTGCCAGATCGGCCGCCAGCGGCAGCGCCTGCCCTGCCGCGGCGACCACTGCCCGATGACACGTCCGCCGAAGATCATCACCGCGCATCCGCAGATCGCGGGGCCTCATGGCCAGCGCCAGCACCGGCAAGAGGTGGTCCCACCCCAGCGATGTCGCCAGCACGGCATCGGCCAGGATCAACGCCGCCGTCTCGGCACGTGGGGCATCGGTCAATACAGCCTCCAACACAGCCGCCGCGCGACCGACCGGGTTTCCACCTGTCGCATCAAGGCAAAGGGCGATCTGCTCAAGCGCTACAGCGGGCAAGGCCTTGTGCAAATTGGCAACTGAGATCGGTCGCGCCACCGCCACGCTCCATTGCTGGAAAACTTCGCCTGCCGGGCCCGGGTGATCGCCGGGCCGCATGAGGTGCAGCGCGTCACGCAATTCTCCCGCGCTTTCCCGGCGCCCCACGAACCCGACGCAGACCTCTGCGGCCGTGAGCGCCAGCCGCGACCGCCACAGTGCCTGTGGCACCGCATCCGACCGCGCGGTGAGATCCAGATGGGCCAGTGCCGCGCCAGACAAAAAGGCGGCCTCTTCAAGGGTTTCTCCCGTGCAGCGCGCTACCCACCCCGGTATTCGCAGGGCCGCCCGGCTGTCGTCTTTCGGGATGAGCTTCGTTTTTTCCATGCCCGCAGCCTAATCTATTGCGGCGCTTTTGACTAGATAGATCCAGAATATCCGCCGCCGGATTGTCGGCTTCACTATGTCCAATAAGTTTGCATTATCGGACGTAAAGAGCGTATGATCGAAAACATGACAGAAACACCCGAGAAATCGCCCTTAGACGCCCCAAAGGGACCTGACACCGATGCCGGGCGCCAGAGCACCTCCGACGCGATCGCCCTGCCCTCTCACCTTGCGGGCTCCGGCCCGCTCGACCGTCTGGTCGAAACGGCACGGGACTATGCCAGGGCTTCCGTCTCTGACAACACGCGACGCGCCTATGCCAAAGACTGGGCCGCATTTGCTCGGTGGTGCCGGATGCGCGGCGCGGACACCCTGCCCCCCTCGCCCCAGATGATCGGTCTCTACATCGCCGATCTGGCTGCGCCGCAAGGCAAGGCCTCCTCGCAATCGGCGATCCAACCCCTTTCCGTATCCTCGATCGAACGCCGCCTGTCCGGCCTGGCCTGGGGCTATGCGCAACGCGGGGCGCGGCTGGACCGCGCCGACCGACATATCGTCACTGTTCTTGCCGGAATCCGCCGGAAACATGCCCGCCCCCCGGCGCAGAAAGAAGCCATCTTGCCGGAAGACATCCGTGCCATGCTGGCCACCCTGCCCCACGATCTAAGGGGTCTACGCGACCGCGCCATCCTGTTGATCGGCTTTGCCGGCGGGTTGCGACGGTCCGAGATCGTCCGTCTGGATCACGGCAAGGATGACACCCCGGACGCGGGCGGTTGGGTGCAGGTGATGGACGAAGGTGCTCTGCTTACCCTACGCGGCAAGACCGGCTGGCGCGAGGTGGAGATTGCCCGCGGCTCCAGCGAGCAGACCTGCCCCGTGCATGCCTTGACCCAATGGCTGCACTACGCCCGCATCGACTTTGGCCCGATCTTCGTTGCCGTATCCCGCAACGGTTTGAAGGCGACGCAGAACCGGTTGTCTGACAAGCATATTGCCCGGCTAATCAAGCAGACCGTCGAAGACGCCGGATTGCGACCGGAACTGTCCAAGGCAGAGCGCTTGCGGCTCTATTCCGGCCATTCCCTGCGTGCCGGTCTGGCCAGCAGCGCCGAGATTGATGAGCGCCATGTCCAGAAACAACTTGGCCACGCCAGCGCCGAGATGACCCGACGGTATCAACGCCGCCGCGACAGGTTCCGGGTGAACCTGACCAGGGCGGCGGGGCTCTAGAGGTGACTTGAAGCGCGACAGATGTGAAGCGCCAAAGCAATATGGAGACCGTCAGGTTTCAGCTTACCGCGTCAATTGAAGTCGCCAAACAAACGTGACAACGGGCATGCTAGGCTCCCTTTGGCCGATCTCCACCGCTCCCTCTCCCGAGGATGAAGCCGCCCAAGTGTTTTTCTCACCTCAGCATTCCGGGATGCCCACCGCGTGCCTTGCGGCGCGATCATTTCCCGCGAATTGGTGCTGGCACGTTTGCCAGCGAACGTTGTCATGGTCAGCATATGGGCCTTCTGAACCAAGCCGCGTTTGACGGTGCGCAACCGACCTGCTGCCGTGGCGGACAGGTTTCGCCGCGAAACCTAGCTTTGCTTACCAAGCCACGTTTCCAGCTTCGCCATTATCGTCTCGGCAAGCTCATGGACAGCATGCGGCCCGCGCAGCCGGATGGAGAAACCATCCTCATGCCGCAACATCTCCATCGAAACGTCGTTGGCGAAAGAATGTGGCTTGGCAGGTGCATGAGGTGATTTTGGGGCCTTTGGTCGGCCACCGCGTTCTGGCTCACGCTCGATATCTTCAGCGGCGGTGACGAACGGCTCAATCTTCGCCCATTCTGCCCCGGCCCCCCTGCCCTGCTCTTTGATCAAGGCCGAGCGAAGCTCGCTGACCATACCCTGGCGCAGCGCATATGCCAAACGCAGACCATTTCGTTCGGACAATTCTGTGGGGTGCTTCAGCATATCACCCAACTCTTCGTGGATCAGAGCAAAGCTGCGAATCTTGGACCGTTTCGATTTCGACGCGGCGGCAAAGATCACATCAATTGCCTGATCAGCAGAGCCGAACGCCCCCTGACCGGCGGAAACAACGGCGACGCGACCACGCTCATAAGGCGAAAGCTGCGCGCGCAATTCGTTTTCTTCGACCATGGCGGTATAGGCCGCGCCCATTTGGTCCGCCGTCCGCAAAATCGCTTTGGCGGTGGCAAAGGCAGTGCCCTCCTCGGCCCGCAATTCACCCAGTACCGTCAAACGGCGCCAGCCAGAAATAAGCCCATAGCGCCCGTCGGTCAAGGCAGCGACCTCTATCGGGGCGCGCATCCCATTGCTGCGGATAGAGGCTTTAAGCTCTTCCAGTTCCTCCCGATCGACCACCATACGGTCGCGGATCAGATGCGACATCTCAATCACGTCCAATGGCAGGTCGAGCAAAACGCGCCCATCTTCCAAGGCTTTGCGCCAGGCAACGGCATCTTTACCATCCTTGGCCAAGGCAATGCGCGCGTCAATATCCAGTGGTTGTGCAGCACGGGCCGCCTCTGCCGCGACTTGCGTGATCGGGGCTGAAGTCAGCCCCAAACGATCGGGGGTTGGTTTCGCCGCGAAACCCGCCTCCATATCTGCCAGCGCACCGGCATCAGGTGCTTCAAGCTTTCTACGTTTAGCCATCTGCCTTCTCCTTCTCAGCCACAACATCGCGCCACCATGCGCCAATCAAAAGCTGCTTGAATTCGGCATAGGTGCGGTCAAACGCCTCGCGACCTCGCAAATATGTATCGCGATTGAACTCGCGGTAATCAGCCTCATAGATACCGTTTACTTGTTCGCCCGCCTGCCCGACAAGCGCGGTAAATTCCTGCCGGTAGGTTGTCATGAAATCCCCGAAATATGCCTGGATGACATTGGCCAAATCGGTTTGCTGGCCAGCATCAAAACGGGTGATGATGGCGCGCACAACGTCCCATTCAAACTTGACTTCGCTCATCCCCAGGGCGCGGCGTTGCGCATTCTCGCCCTCCTCAATGCTCGCAAAGGTGGAATAAAGCATGTCAAAAAATCGACCCGTGGAATCAAATTCAAGAAACGACGCCCCAAGCGGAACCAGCAATATATCGGACGCGGCAAGTGAATTGATCGTCAGGTATCCGAGCGCGGGCGGCGTATCGAGAAAGACGATATCGTAATCGTTCAGGATGCCCTCATTGGGCAGGAAGTTCCCAAGGG
>NZ_JAKDLJ010000442.1 GCF_030452865.1 Pseudorhodobacter sp. | reverse complement strand
CGATTGCAACACCAGATCGTGGCCGATCCCTGCCTTCTCGGTGATCTTGCGCAACTCGTCATAGCTTTTGACCTCAGCCAGCACGTTCGGCACCGATGGCACCCCCGCCTTGTTGCCTATCCGCACGGTTTCAATCTTGTTGTCCATGCTGGTGCGCAGTTTCGCCTTCGGGAACCAGACATCCGCGCCCAGTTCCTTGGCCAGTCGTTCGGTTTCCTCATCGAACATCAGGAACACGAATTTCGGCTTGCCGCCGCGCCGTTTCACGAGGTCGATGACCTCTTTGTGTTGCAACAGATAGTTGTTGATATCCTCGATCGACTGGAATTCGGCATGCGGCTGCTCTGACGGGCAAAACACGTTCGGGTGGCGGCCGTCATAACAATCGATGTAGCAGATATATTTGAAATTCTTGCACCATTCATCAATACCCAGAAGGTTGAAATTGGTGGCTGAAATGAAATAGATCGGGTCTTCGTTGCGGTGAAAGAAGCGACGGATCTCCGAGATGTTGTTGAGTTGCTTTGACATGAATTGTCCCCCTCTGTTTTATTTTAGCGGCTGATCGGTTTCGATTTGCCGGGTCAGGCATTCGTCCGTAAAGACGCGCAAGCCCAGATCAGCGCGGTAGCCGTGAATTTCGCTGACATCGAGCGCGCGCATGAAGGCCAGAATCTCACGGCTGACAACTTGCCCCGGTACCAGGATCGGAAAACCGGGCGGATAGGGAATGATGAAGCTGGCCGAAACCACATCACGGCCCTTGTCCATTTCCGCCTCGATCCCGCCTTCGAGTTCCAGGTAGTCGCAATTGTTTTCATCGTAGGAGAGGAAAAACGGTGTGCGCAGATCGCCCTCCCCGGTGTCGGCATCAGCGCAGAACGCCGGATGGAAATGCGAAAAATCGGGAAGCGGCGGGAAATCCTGCATCAGGTTCTTGACGCGTCGGTCAAAGGCAAGACGCTCCATCTTGGAGGCATCGTCCAACCTCTCATCCAACTCTTTCGCAATCTCCACCAACACTTCGATCAGATAGGCGACCGAGGATCGTGTGGTGCCGATATTGGTCATGAACAGCACGGTATTACGCGAGGTTTTGTTGATCTGGATGCCGTATTTATCCATCAAAATCTGGGTTTTGAACGTGTCGCCATTCCATCCGGTGCCGCCAACAGCAAGCGTGACGCGGGTGGCGTCCAACACGAATTCGTCCTTTTCCCAACAATCCCAAGTGTCGGTCCAACCCTGTTCGGGGCTGTAATAACTCGTCACGCCGCTTTCGCGGTGCTGTTCGGGAATCATGTCACCCGCGGTCAACACCTTGAAGTATTTCTGCAAAAGCGGATGTGTTGAAATCGCGCGCCGCATCGACATCGCAGCTTCAACCTGCCTTTGCACGAATTCAAAGCCTTCGAGTTCCACCTGCCTGCGCCCGACATCGAGCGAGGCAATAATTTGATAGTTAGGGCTGGTCGAGGTGTGAGTCATATAGGCCTCATGGAAGGCCACCTCCACCTCACCCTTGAAATCCTGATCGTTGACGTGGATCATCGAACCCTGCCGCAAACTGGTCAGAGTTTTATGCGTCGACTGCGTTGCATAAACCCGTACCCGCGCATCCGGCGGCGGGATAAGCCGGGTTTTCATCAGCGTCGCATCATCAGCGTCTTTCAGCTTTTCGGCTTGCTTGGCCCAAGCTTTTTCATGCGCGGGAGTGCGCAACTTCACCCGCAAGCTGTTGGCCGCATTCATGCCGGTGCGCTGACGATAGGTTGGCCCAAAACGCGCGAAAGCGAACCACGCCTCATCCCACAGGAAAATCAGGTCCGGTTTGATTGCCAGACATTCCTCCATCACCCGTTCGACATTGTAAACGATGCCGTCAAAGGTGCAGTTTGTCAGCAGCAGCATCCGCACTTTATCCAGCTTTCCCGCTGCTTTCAGCTTCAAAAGCTGGTGCTTGATTTCGCTTAACGGCACCGCGCCATACATGGAGTATTCGTTGAGCGGATAGCTGTCCAGGTATCGGACGCGCGCGCCCGCCAGCACCATGCCGTAATGGTGGGATTTGTGGCAATCGCGGTCCACCAGCACAATATCACCCGGTCGCACCAAGGCCTGAACCACGATCTTGTTGCAGGTGGAGGTGCCGTTGGTTGCAAAGAACGTCTGCTTTGACCCAAACGCGCGGCTCGCCAGTTCTTGCGCCTCCTTGATCGGGCCATGCGGTTCCAGCAGGCTGTCCAATCCGCCGCTGGTGGCCGAGGTTTCGGCCAGAAAGATATTCGGGCCATAGAACGCCCCCATATCCTGAATCCAATGGCTGCGGCTGATGGATTTGCCCCGGCTGATCGGCATGGCATGGAAAACGCCGGTTGGCTGCTTTGAGTATTCCTTCAACGCCGTAAAGAACGGCGTCTTGAACCGGGCCTGAACCCCGCGCAGGATGTTCAGGTGCAGTTCCATGAAGTCTTCCTGATTGTAGAAAACTCGGCGGCAGATGCCCAAATCCAGCCCCGCAATCTCCTCTACCGAGCGGTCCGTGACCAGATAGGCGTCAAGTTCGGGGCGGACCTTGGCGACGAGGCGGCACAGTTCCGCGCCGTAGTTCTGCGGCGGCAGGGCGTCGATTTCCTCGATCCCGCCCGCGCGGTTGAGGTAGCGGGTCAGGACCGAAAGTTCCATCTGGCTTTCCAGCCGCAGGCCGGGGCGCACCACGATGGCCTGAATGTTGTGGTTGAACATTATCGCGATCAACGCGTCCTGAAGCGAGGGCACGAC
>NZ_JAKDLJ010000068.1 GCF_030452865.1 Pseudorhodobacter sp. | reverse complement strand
GGAGTGCCCCAACCGCGCTCTTTGGCGGCCGCACCCCCCGATGGTGATACGCCAACACCCGATGGCGCTGCTCCGTTAGCCCATGGCTCAGTCACTTTTTGCCTCCTTTGCGGCCTTTTCGTCACCCTTTCCGTCACCGGTTTCGGCCTGATTTTCCACCATTCGCAGGTGCTGGATGGCAGCGCGCCTTCCAGCGCCATCCTCCCCAACCCATGTTGGCCGGTCCACCAGACGGCGCTCAACCTGAAAACCACGTGCTTTGTTTCCACGCCTCTCTGACAGTCCGTAGCGCCACGCGCTCTCACGGATTGCCTTGGTAAGGCTATGCACTGACCACTTTGCGTTATAGCCGTTGCAGTCTGCCCAATAGTTGAACTTTTCTAGCAACGCCTTATTGCTTAGGAATGCGCCCGGAGCCCACTCATTTCTGTCCTGCACATTGCGCTGCGCCTCCATCAGAAATTGGAGCACGATATCCTCTTCCTCGAAGTACACTCGCGTCGCGTCGGTGACAGACTGAGGAATTCTCAGACCCTTCACGCCGCCACCATCTGCCAGAAATTTACGCGCGCCATCAATCGCCCAACGTAGAATTTCAGGCCCTTCCGCCGCGATCAGGTTGGCTGCCAGATTTGGGTTTTGCTCACCCTCGATCAAGTCACCCCCGTGCTCGCCGAGTACGGTATCGTTACCCGAACCAGCGTTGATCGTATCGTCGCCCGCGCCACCGCTGATCCAATCGTCGCCGTCGCCGCCTTCGATCAGGTTATACCCGGCCTGGCCTTCGATGATATCATTCCCTGCGCCGCCCGAAATGGTATCATAACCATCACCCCCGCTCAGGTAATCCGCACCGTCGCCGCCACCGATCTCGTCATCGCCTGCGATCCCCGTGAGGCTGTCATCCTTGGTGCCACCCCCGCGCATGATCGCCCCGCCGCCTGAGTCAATCTTCATCCCGGCGCCATCGCTATCGCCAGCGACCACGTCAACCTGTTCGGTGATCCGCGCCGATGCGGGAGACACATCAGAGTAAGGGCCGAAAGCAGCGGTGCGCTGTTTGCCTTCAAACCTATATTCATGCGCCACAGCTTTGAGCCGGTTTTGGAGACTTGCAGGAACAAACCGCGCGCGTCCGATCACTTCTGGACTTTTTCGGCATGTCTGGCGGCACGGCACTGGGCATCTGTGGGAGGCATGACGGCGACTCATTTTGTTGGTATCGCTGTAATGAGACCAACAAATCAAACCAACAAAAGCTGAGACCCATGGAGGCGCATGAAATGGCGAAAAGCAGATAACCCTCTGATTTTCCGTGGATTATCTTCAATCTTAAACGCATGGAGGCGAAATTTTGGTAGGCCCGGAGGGACTCGAACCCCCAACCAAGGCGTTATGAGCGCCCTGCTCTGACCAATTGAGCTACAGGCCCGGAAGGGGCGGCCGACGTGACCGCCCGTAAGGTTTCGCTTTGCTATGCGGATCACACCTTCGGGTCAAGTGACCTTCGATGCGCACGCGGTCTTTAACCAATAGGAAACACTTTCATGCCACACAATACGGGCAGAGTGGCAGCGCCATCGGGGGGCAGATTGGAACAGAACGGGATCAGACGGAAGATCACCCATGCGCGGAATGCTGTTGCGACAGTCCCGGTGAAAGGGGCAGCGAAGGCGTGGAAACTTGCGCTGGCACGGGCGGCGCGCGACACCATCGGGCTGGAGGTCGATCTGACCGATTTGCAACAGGATCGCCGCGCGCTTGCCGAACTATTGGACCTGCCGCCAGAACGGGCCTTGGTGCTGATGCTGGCAGGCCCCAAGGAGGGGCTGGGGCTGATGATTTTCGGGCCCGAAATTCTCGCGGGGATCGTGGAAATGCAGATGATGGGACGGGTCAGCATGACACCGCCCATTGTTCGCCGACCGACCCGAACCGATGCGGCCATGGTCTCCACCCTGATCGACCGCGCCTTGAGCGGGCTGGAGCAGGAGCTGGAGCGCGATGCCGACCTGGTCTGGACAAGTGGCTTTCGCTACGCTTCATTTCTGGAAGATGCGCGTCCGCTCTCCCTGCTGCTTGAAGATGTCAATTACCAGGTACTGCGCGCCGAATTGGCGCTGGCCGGTGGGGCGAAATCCGGCCTTTTACTGTTGGCGTTACCGGCGGATGGGCGCGGAAGACCGCCTCAAGTCAGTGATGCCACGCCAATCCGCGCCGCGGAACTGGTTTTCGCCGCCGCTTTGGGGGAGCAGGTGATGTCGGCGAATGCCGAACTGGTGGCGGTTCTGGCGCATCTGAAACTACCGATCGACGCGGTTCTGCAACTGAAGACTGGGGATATCCTGCCCCTGACAAATGCGGGATTGGATCAGATCAACCTTGAAGGATTGGATGGAACGCGCCTGAGCGGCGGAAAACTCGGGCAGAACCGGGGCATGCGCGCAATACGAATGATGGAAACCGCCCCTGCCGCGCGGATCGCGGCACCCAAACCCGTCAAGAAACAGCACCTTGCACAGCCGCTCCCGAAGGTGGGATGATGAGATCCGTCGAGCAACGGCAATTCCGGCTTTCCGTGGTGTCCTTCCTGCTCTCGCATCTGGCGCTCGCTTTGTCGCGCGTTGCTGAACGACTGTTCATGCCTTACGCAGCCGAACCTGCACGAGATTGGCGCGCCCATCATCGCTGTGGTTCGCAACCTGCGTTGCGTTTGTCGAGGAAGGTCGCACGAAAAGGGTGCCCGCCGACCGGAGGGGGCGGCCACGCGCCGCAGCAGATGCAACGCCGCTGCGCGTCAGTCGTTCACATCCACCACGATCCTACCCTGCACCCGACCTTGCAGAATTTCCGCCCCAAGCCTTGGCACATCGGCAAGGCGCGCAGGATGTATCATCGCCTCCAGCTTTTCCATCGGCAGATCCCGCGCAAGCCGCTCCCACGCCCGCACCCGGTCCTCGTAAGGCCGCATCACGCTGTCGATACCCAGAAGGTTGACGCCGCGCAACAAGAACGGAATCACCGTCGCGGGCAGCGCAGTCCCACCTGCCAGCCCGACCGCCGCGACGGAACAGCCGTATTTCATCTGTCCCAGAACCCGCGCCAGCATCGCGCCTCCGACCGCATCGACACAACCGGCCCAAACCTCTCCCTCCAACGGGCGCTTGCTGGTCTCTGCCAGTTCGGCTCGCGGGACAATCGCGGTTGCACCCAGAGATTTCAGGTAATCCGTCGTTTCGGGACGCCCGGTGACCGCCGCCACCTCATGGCCCAGATGTGCCAGAATTGCGGTGGCAACCGATCCGACCCCCCCGGCGGCACCGGTAACAAGCACCGGGCCACGGCCAGGCTTCAACCCATGATCCTCCAGCCCCATCACTGCCAGCATCGCGGTGAAGCCGGCGGTCCCCACCGCCATTGCCTGCCGCGTGGTCAAGCCATCGGGCAAAGGCACCAGCCAATCGGCCCGGACCCGCGCCTTTTGGGCATAACCGCCCCAATGCGCCTCCCCCACGCGCCATCCGGTCAGCACCACCTTGTCGCCCGGCGCATAACGCGGGTCCGACGACGCCTCCACCACACCGGCAAAATCAATGCCCGGCACATGGGGATAGCTGCGCACCAAGCCGCCCCCCGGACCGATGCACAGCCCGTCCTTGTAATTCACCGTCGAATATTCGACAGCAACCGTCACGTCCGCTGCGGGCAATTGATCCAGCCCGATCCGCTTTATTGCAGCATGGGTTTTGCCTTCGCTGTCTTTCTCGACGATCAAAGCGTTGAACATGATGACCTCTCCGTCAAATCGCGTCTTCATCTTGCAGCGTGGCAGGGTTGGTGGCCGCTGGCAATGTCAGCGCGACCTATGCCAGTCAATCGGGCAAACCTCGGCCGAGCGGCCATCGAACCCCCAGAGTCGACCAAAGGCGCGCACCCGGCCCTTACCCGCCTGCGCAAGCGTCACATCTGCACCCATCCAGTATTCGGCATTTGTGACAACCACTTCGGCATCCGAATCTTTGCCGGAAACCGGCGTCATCGCAACAACAGACAAGACACGCCGCTCCACGTCCCAAACCCATCTGAACGGCATGCGCTGTGCCGGACCGCCAGCATTCCATGAAAAACGTCAGCGGCATGCGAAATTTCGCAGCGCAAGGTGGATGTGAGTTTCGGCAACATCATCGCCAGCGTCATCAATCCCCACGTCGCAACCAGCGGCAAAAACGCCGCCTGCCCTGCCGTCCGGCAGAGCGAGACCCAGAAATCGCCAAGCATAGCGCCAAACTGCCCCAGCGGGCTTTGTGTGATCATCGCGAAAATGCCGAACCATGCCAGGGCAGCGCCGATCAGCAGCGGTTTGTCCGACGTAGGAATATCGCTGCGACAGGTCATCCGCACCTTTCCTTCGGGGTGATTTGTGCCGCAACGCGCGCGGCATTCGGTCTGATGCTTGAATTTCCAACAGTAAGGAACTTTCAACTTTTGACAGCATCTTTCGCTGCGGATTGCCCGACTGCGCCGGGATGCGGGGTCGGTTCCATGCAACGTGATCAGGGAGGCAACGATGTCGCAAAGTGTGACCCGGTTGTTACGCAACGAATTTGGGGGGCGACTCTCGCGGTCGTTGCAAAGCGGGTGGAGCCAACAAGCAAGGTCCGACAGATACTGTCCCAATTGACGAAAAACGGACACAACAACCGCCTGCGCCGATCAAGGCGCAGGATCACCAACCAAGCCCGAACCTCACATGCGCTAAAGCAACCATTCTACAGGCAAGCACCCGACAACCAGCAAGGCCAGACGTTTGACGGCGGTGGAGCCCGGTTCCTTGTCGGTCTCATCGCCCGTCAATGGATCAATCCAGACCAGTTTGCCGCCACGCAATTCGACCTGCCAAGCCTGCCCGTTGAAGCTGTTTTCAAACACCGATTGCAGCCGGCGGGCCAACTCCGGACTGTCGATCAGCAACCCCATTTCGGTATTGAGCATGGTGGATCGTGGATCAAAATTGAACGACCCGACAAAGATGCGCTCGGCGTCCACGGCAAAGGTCTTGGCATGCAGGCTCGCCCCGGAGGAGCCGAAACGCCGCACCTTGCCCTTTCCCGTTGGCTGCCCCGGCTGCTTGCGCAGTTCATAAAGTTCCACCCCGCCACGCAGCAACGCTTTACGCCGCTTGGTATAGCCGGAATGCACTGCCACCACATCGGTTGCTTCCAGCGAGTTGGTCAGAAACCGCAGCTTGACACCGCGCTTCTCCAATTTGGTGAAGGCCTTTACCCCCGCTCTCCCTGGGACGAAATATGGCGATACGCCGTCAAAGGTTGCACGCACCGTCCCCACGGCTTTCAGCAGGCGGCTGGCGAGCAGATCCTCTCTCGGCACGGCCCCTTCGCCTTTTACCGGGTCGTCATTCACAAGGATTGCCTTGCTCCATTCCAGCGGCAGGGCGGCGTTGATCAGGTCGGAGACGAAAGCACTTTCTTCGAGAACCTCCTTGTAGTCCTTGAGTTGCGGATCGTCGCGATACCGCGAAAGCCCATCGGCAATCCGGTCAGCGCCCGAAGCACCGCCGACGATCAAACCTGCCGCGCAAACCGAAGGCGCTGCCCAATACCGATCAAAATCCTGCGCCACCTCGGCCACGATACCGCGGAGCGCCAGAACATCGATATCCACGAAATGCGGGTTGTTGCCGGTGCCGAAATATTCGTCGCCGATATTGCGCCCGCCCATGATGGTCGTGTGCCCGTCGACGGTGAAGGATTTATTGTGCATCCGGCGATTGAGGCGGAAAAAGTCAAAGGCGTAGGACAGCAATTTTGCGCGCCGCAGATTGAACGGGTTGTAAAGCCGCACTTCGATATTTCGATGGGCTGAAAGCTGTGCCAGCTCCCCGTCAAGCCCGTTGGTGCCGTTGTCATCCAGCAAAAGCCGGACGCGCACACCCCGATCCGCTGCGCGTTCCAGTGCATCAAACAGCAGATATCCGGTCAGATCGCGACGCCAGATGTAATATTGCGCATCAATCGACGAAACTGCGAGGTCGGTCAGGATGATCCGCGCGGCGAATGCTCCTTCCCCGTCCTCCAGCGGCAGGATGCCAGTCAATCCGGCTGTCCCCGGCGGCTGCCGCGCGATCGCATCGGCCAATGGGCCATGCTTTGACGGTGGCAGCGAAAGCGTGTCCTTGCGGTTTCGCATGACAGGCACCGGAAACAGCGCACGCAACGCGGTGATCACGACCGCCGCGGCAAGAATCAGCCCGATGATGAATTTCAGCAAAAAATACATGGCTTCCTTCTCGCGCTTGCGTCGCAGATCGTCAACTTTCCAACAAGCGTTTGAAATACTCCGGTTTGGTCGCACAAAGATAGCGTTTCGCCGCGACGTGATAGCGCAAGCAACCGGTAACCAACGTGGGGAAATTATCGCGGCGGCAGCGCGGTGGTTGAAACGGATCGCAATCAACTCACAATCCGGCGCAAGTTCGATCATCGGGCGGCGCGATTGCATCCGTACCCCGACCTCCCGCGGCATATTTAAAGCGCGCGCAATATTCTGTCAGCAAGGCAAAGCGTTCGCGGCTCTCATCGCGCAACCGACGGGCGCAGGCAAAGCCATCAACAACCAAGTTCCCCCCCGGCAACCGGGGATTCGACACAATAGAGCACCTGCACCGTCGGTGCCGGATCGCGATACGGGTTTTCGGTATGGGCTTGCAACCCAAGTCCGGTATAGGCGAGATTGGTCGGGTTCACGTCTGTCCGAACCTCAAACTTGCGACCGCAATTGGTCTCGCGGACGATCCGCCACCTCAAACGACGCCCGATCGCGCATCGGGCCTTCCGTCACCTTGCGATAGCCATAGCGCACGACCTGCGCCAGCCATTGACGCTTCGCCGAAGCGTCGGCCCGTCGTCAGGGCGGGATCGCCACGGGAACCGCACCCATCAAGCCCGCGTCCCACAATTCCACCCGCGGCGCGATCCACCTCGGTGCCTTGTCGGCGTCGAGATCGTATCCTTGTTCAGAGGATGGTTGAACATCGCAACATATACTGTTGTTTTATAGTAATGAATCAAATCGTACATTCTCACGACCCGCCTGCGCATCCAACATGTGAACATCCGCCGGAATATCCCGGAGGGCAATCGGACGCTAACCGTTTCCCGGCGCGCCGCATCCCAGGCATTGTCGCGCAGCCATACGGCGTGAGAACGCGTAGACGAATGACGCGCCACAGTCAAAGTCAGGGCATGTCCGTCATGGCTCAACTTCCCTTCGGTCATCTTCGCCCTCAGATGAATTCCTATGCCAATTTGATGTTTTTTACCATTACGCCAACCTAACAATAATCCATCGAGCCGTCGGTTTCCTTCTGCCTGAAAACGTACACACACTCGAATGGGTCCGCCCATTCGAGGCTGCGGGCCTACGGCGCAGTTTCATCGCCGCAGCGCAGGAAATCAGCGTGACGCAAGGCGCGATCAGCCAGCGCATCGCCTATCTGGAACAGCATCACGGCACCTGTCTGTTTGTGCGCCGCGCACGCGGTGTCGCGCAGACGGAGGAGGGTGAGACATGGCTACCGCAGCTTGCGCCGCAAGGGTGCAACCGTCTTGACATAAACCACCAGCGTAAAAGTCAGCACCGCCGCCACGCCGCCGATCATCCCCAGACGCAGCGTCTTGGACGCAAACCAGCCGAGATTGCGTCTCCGGTTCAGGGAAATCAGCAACGCACAGGCGCTTCACACACGAACAGCCACCCGATATAGCCGGTCGGCGTTGTCGCCGCGCGGATGCCGATGCGATTGGCCACCGAAGAGCTGCCGATGCAAACGCCTAGCAGCAGCGCGATCAAATCGTCGCGCGCGGCGCGGCGCCAGCTTGCCGGATCAGGGATCGGCGACAGGCCGATCAGCACCACCCTTACCACGGCGTGAACGAAAATTACCGCACCCAGAACCCCGGCGCGCGATCCAGAACCCCTTTCAACAGGGCGCTCCAGCCTGCATGCAGCAGCGCCGACAACAGCACGATGCCAAGGACGTTTGGGCTCATCCCTCCGTCAGAACAGCGGTTTCAACAATGCTCAACGCGCGGTCCAGATCGGCTTGCGCAATGGTCAGTGGTGGCGACAGCGTCAACACCGACCCCGCGCTGATCTTGAACGAAAGTCCGGCTGCGAGACAGCGGTAGTAAATCCGTTCGGCGCGCGCAACATCCGTCTGTTTGCTCGCGCGATCCGCGACGATTTCCACGCCGAACAGCAACCCCCGGCCCCGGACATCGCCGACAAACGGGCTGCGCTGTGCGAACGCCTGCAACCGGGCCAGCGCCTCGGCACCCAGCCGCGCGCTGCGGTCCACCAACCCTTCATCCTCGATGATCTGCAACGTGGTCAATGCTGCGCGGGCGGTCACCGGGTTCTTCTCATGCGTGTAGTGGCCAATCGCAAAATCACCGCATACATCGAGGTCGCTCCGGGCGATCACCGCAGCAATCGGCAACACGCCGCCGCCGAGCGACTTTCCCAGCGTCACAATATCGGGGATCACGCCGTCATGCTCAAAGCCGAACATCCGCCCGGTCTTGCCCAGACCGGTCGGGATTTCATCCATGATCAGCAACGCGCCATGGCGGTTGCAGGCCGCGCGCACTGCTTGCCAGAACCCCGGCGGCGGCACCACCGGCACCGCGCGCATTGGCTCGGCGATCACTGCCGCCACATCGCCTTCCCGACCCAGAACGTAACTCACCATCCCGGCGCAGGCGAGGCCGCACACCTGCGGCCCGGCATGATTATAGGGGCAACGATAGCAGTTGAACGGGGCCACATGCTCGGTCCCTGTCATCAAAGGCCCGGCGATATGACTGCGGAAGGTCGCCTCACCGCCAACAGATGCAGCGCCAAAGCCCGCGCCGTGGAACGCATCCCAAAAGCTGATGGTCTTGAATCGCCCGGTCGCCGCGCGGGCGATTTTCAACGCAACCTCATTGGCATCCGAGCCTCCGGTGGTAAACAGAACCTTGTTCAACTCCCCCGGCGCAATTGCTGCCAGTTTCTCGGCCAGGTCCACCGCGACATCATTGGTAAAGCGGCGCGGCGCGAAAGGCAGCGTGTCCAGTTGCGCCTTGATCGCGGCAATCAGGCGGGGGTGGCCATAGCCGATGTGATGCGCCGAATTGCCGTGAAAATCCATGTAGCGGCGCCCGGCCGTATCCTCGATCCAGATGCCTTCGGCCTTCGCTATCGTCGATACGCAAGGGCTCGACAGCGATTGATGCAGGAAAGCAGCCGCGTCCCGCGCCAACAGATCGCGCGTGGCCCTGTCCGGGTGCTGCGCCGCCCATTCCTGCCGCGCGGCCGAGTGGTTCGACTCACCTTCGGTATGGGAGATCATCACGCGCCGCTCCTTTGATTTTTCAACGAAAAATCGTCGTCCTTCAGCCCGGCCACGGCAGGGAATATGTCTTCACATTGGTAAAGAACTTCATCGCCTCCACCACGCCTTCCTTCACGGCATTGCCGCTATCCTTGATGCCACCGAAAGGTGACATTTCGATACGGTAGCCCGGCTGTTCCCAGATGTTGCAGGTTCCGACATCCAGCCCGTTGATATAGGCAATCGCGCGGTGCAGGTCATTGGTGCAGACGCCAGACGATAGGCCAAACGGGGTGGAGTTCGAAATTTTCATCACCGCCAGATCATCATCCGGCACCCGCACAATCGGGATGATCGGGCCGAAGGTTTCCTCCATCACCAATTCACTGTCATGCGGCACATGATCGACCACGATGGGCGGCAACAACGCGCCTTTGCGGCCGGGATGATAGAGGATCTTCGCGCCTTGTGCCTCGGCCATGAACACCCGTTTTTCGAACAACTCGGCCGCTGCCGCATGGATTACACAGCCAAGCTCGGTGGCAGGGTCTTGCGGGTTGCCAAATTTGATCGCCTTTGCCTTGGCCAACACCATCGGCACGAACTTCTCCGCCACCGATTCCTGCACCAAAATCCGCTTGATCGCAGTGCAGCGTTGGCCGGAATTGCCCGTGGCCCCCGCCACCGCAATCACCGCTGCCTTGTCCAGATCGGCATCCGACAGATCATTGCAGACGATCAGCGGGTCATTGCCGCCGAGTTCCAGCGCCTGCCGCTTGTACCCCGCTTTCGACGCGATCAGCTTGCCGACCGGCACGCCTCCGGTAAAGGTGATGATGTCGATATTGGGGTTCACCATCATTTCTTCGCCGATATCCTTCGGCCAACCCGTGACGATCTGGAACATTTCCGGCGGCAAGCCAGCCTCATACAGAATGTCGGCCAGCGCAATCGCGGTCAGCGGGGTCAGTTCCGTCGGCTTGCACACCATGCAATTGTTGGTCGCAATCGATGGCGCGATTTTGTGGCTGACCATGTTCAACGGGTGGTTGAACGGGGTGATTGCGGAAATGGCGCGCACCGGTTCGCGCTTGGTAAAGATTTTACGTTCCTTGCCATTATGGGTCAGATCGCAGGAGAAAATCTCCCCATCGTCAATCAGCGCCTGTTGTGAAGCGAATTGATAGACATCCTGCGCCCGCTTGGTCTCATACAGTGCGTGCTGGTGACAGATGCCAAGCTCCAGCACCAGCCATTTCGCCAGATAGTCCCGCCGTTCCCCGATCAGCACGCCTGCGCGTTGCAAAATCTGGCTGCGCTGATAGCGGCTGAGTGTTGGCTTGTAATTCGCTGCAATCTCAAACGCACGCTTGGCGTGTTCGGCGGTGCCCGCAGGGACGGTGCCGACCACCTCATCGGTGTAGGGGTAATGCACCTCGATCACATCGTCGGTAAAGACAATCTCTCCGCCGATCCGCATCCCTTCATGGCGCGGCTCAAATTTTTGGGTCATGGTTTTGCGCTCCGATCATAATGCCGCTGCGGTGGTGGCATAGTAGAAGGCATCAAAATTGCGCAGCACCGGTTTGCTTGGCAGGTCAATCACGCGGTTCACGATGAACGGCACCACCTGTTCGGTCAACCCGCCGTGGCTGCGCAAGGGTTCATTCAGCGCCGCCAGATCATGGCGATGCGCGGAGGTGCCGATGGTCATATTCTCAGTCGAAATCATCACGATATCGCCGATTCGGTCGGCAGGGAGTTCAAAGCGTCTCACCGCTTCGGCCTTGTCCATCACGTCCAAAAGTTCCGGTTTCGCTGCAAGGCGCGCGATGATCCCCGCGACATCCGCGCCTTTCGGCAAATAAGCCGTGGCAAAACCACCAAGCGCACCGTGATGCACGACGTAAGGGTCCGTGATCGGCAGAATGACGCGGGCGGCTTCCTTGCCCAGCCAGTCATCGAGCAAATCCTGCACATAGATCACTTTCGGGTCGCCGGCCTCGTCGTGTTTCGGCTTCATCCCGTGGTCAGCGGTGACAACGATGGCGGCGCCCATTTCATCCAACTGCTTCAGATACTTGTCGAACATCTTGTAAAAACTCTGTGCCTCCGGCTGATGCGGGGCGTATTTGTGCTGCACATAATCAGTGGTGGTCAGATACATTACATCGGGTTTCCATTCCGCCAAAAGCTTGACGCCAGCCGCAAACACAAATTCCGACAGTTCCGCCGAATAGACCTCTGGCTGCGCCATGCCGAGCCATGTGCTCGCCGCCTTCTGCCCATGTTCAGCAACGGTCGAGGTATCGGATTTCTCGGCCGAAAAGCATTTCGCGCGGTCGTCGTCAAACTTCAGCCCGGCCCCCAGAAGCGCGCGCAGCTTGTCTTTCGCGGTGACAATCGCCACCCGCGCGCCCGCGTCATAGAACCGCGAAAATACCGTTGGCGCACGCAGGAATCGGACATCGTTCATCATCACTTCGGTCCCGGTTTCGGGGTCGTAGAGATAATTGCCGCAAATCCCGTGAATGATGGGGGGGCGGCCCGTCGCAATCGACAGGTTGTTCGGGTTGGTAAAGGACGGGATCACCGAATGCGCCAAACGGTCGGTCCCGGTCGCGCGCATCCGCTTCAAGGTCGGCATCAGGCCCGCCGCAATGGCTTGCGTCAAATATTCCGGCTCACAGCCGTCAAGGCAAATCGCAATCGCCGGTACTTTCGGCCAAGGGTACTCGCGGTCATTGGCGATGACGGGGGCGTGTTGGGTCATGGTCGGTCCTTTATTCTTCAATATCCGGTCGTTACGCAGCGAGCTTTGCACGTTCAGCAAGGGCGGCGGCAGGCGGCGCGGCAGAGGTCACACCCATTTCAACAAGCGATTCAGCGGCGGCTTTTACCACGCGGGTCATGACTGCATCATCCATCCGCCCAATGCAGCCGACGCGAAAGCTGTCCACCACGGTCAGCTTGCCCGGA
>NZ_JAKDLJ010000441.1 GCF_030452865.1 Pseudorhodobacter sp. | reverse complement strand
TGTCTATTTCGCGGTTCTGGGCAAAACCTACGGCCCAGCCGCACCTGGCGCGCAGGTGGTGAAAAACGTAAAGCTATCGCCGGAGGCATTGACCGAGCATTTCGCTTTGGCTGACCTCTCGGGCGACAGTGATCTGGCGAAATTTGTCGCGGTCGCCGACGCCACCAATCCCTGAACCCCCAGTGCTTGGCCCCCTGCGCTGATCCGCCGGTTGCCCTTGGCCAAGGCTTGGCCTATGTCTGCTCCACCGCTGGACAGGATGTTCCGATGACTCATAACCCGATCCGCCCCTGGCGCAATATCGCCCGCCGCAAATCCCGTCAGATCATGGTGGGCAAGGTCGCCGTGGGGGGCGATGCGCCGATTTCGGTGCAAACGATGACCAATACGCTGACCACTGATATCAAAGCGACGATCGAGCAGGTGCAACGTGCCGCCGCTGTCGGGGTTGATATCGTCCGGGTCTCGGCACCCGACCGTGAAAGCGCGCTGGCTTTACGGCAGATTTGTGCCGAATCCCCGGTGCCCATCGTCGCCGACATCCATTTCCACTACAAACGCGCGATTGAGGCGGCCGAGTCGGGCGCGGCCTGTCTGCGCATCAACCCCGGCAATATCGGGGACGCCGCCCGCGTGCGCGAAGTGATCAAGGCGGCCAAAGATCACGGCTGCTCCATCCGCATCGGCGTCAATGCAGGCAGTCTGGAACGCCACCTGCTGGAGAAATATGGCGAACCGTGCCCGGATGCGATGGTGGAATCCGGTCTCGACCATATCAAGATCCTGCAAGACAACGATTTTCATGAATTCAAGATCAGCGTGAAAGCATCAGATGTTTTCATGGCCGCCGCCGCCTATCAGCAACTGGCCGAAGTCACCGACGCCCCGATCCATCTTGGCATCACCGAAGCAGGCGGGTTGCAATCAGGCACCGTGAAATCCGCCATCGGGCTTGGCAACCTACTGTGGTCCGGCATCGGCGACACTATCCGCGTCTCGCTGTCCGCCGATCCGGTGGAAGAGGTGAAGGTCGGTTTCGAGATTCTAAAATCGCTTGGTTTGCGCCACCGCGGCGTCACCATCATCTCTTGCCCGTCCTGCGCAAGGCAAGGCTTTGACGTGATCAAAACCGTGACCGAGTTGGAAACGCGTCTCGCCCATGTGACGACTTCACTGAGCCTGAGCATCATCGGTTGCGTCGTCAATGGCCCGGGTGAGGCGCTGATGACCGATATCGGCTTCACCGGCGGTGGTGCTGGTTCCGGCATGGTCTATCTTGCCGGCAAGCAGAGCCACAAACTTGGCAACGCAGCGATGGTCGACCATATCGTTGAAATGGTGGAACAAAGGGCCGCACAGATTGAGGCTTCCGAAGCCGAAAAAGCACCGTAGTGTGTTTTGTCTTTGCCGTAACTCGTAACCGTCTGCCTTTCGCCGAGGAGATATGGCCATCGCCAATATCCTCTTTTCCAGATTGAATCGGATCCATTCTGATATGGTAACGCTTGATCTACGGCTGGTGCCGCCGTGTCTTTGGCGTCGCTCTTTCGAAACGCATCCTTGAAACGTGGATTGTTTTCAACGCCCGCAGGAAGACGCGTCTTGATATGGCGGGTCTTCGTGTTATCGGTGAATTCAGACCAAAGGCCCCAAAACCCTACATCCTTCACAAACAAATCAGCAAAATCATCAGGCTTCATCGGCTCCGTTGCGCTACGCGCGACGCCAGGTGCTGGGGCGTATCGCGTTTGATCGGTTTCAGTTATTTATCTTTCCCAATGAGGCCGCTTTTTCAAAGGACAAGGCGTGCATTGGGGCGGGCGAGTTCAGTTGAAAGCGACATGCGCTGGTTTGTTCGCAGGCGAAATCCTACACCCCCACGCGATCGAACGACGCACTGGCGATCCTGCGACGCCGCCCTGAAACGGTGTGCTGCGTTCCTGATCCGTTGCGCGGCAACGCCTGCGGGAGGGGAGCAGATATTGCGGTGCAATCTTGACCCCATGCCCAGGATTGATCATCACGCGCGCCCGGAAATGATCGCTGCCGCAAGCCTCCATCACGACAACCGACGGCGGCTGATCTGCCATGAACCGTCGAAACCGCGAACGTGCCAACTGCACTCGGAATTTCAGCTGGCCCGCCATCGACGCGCCATGCGGTTGCAACGCGGGTTTTGCCAAGCCCCCGATCACCGTATCATTCATCTTCCCCTGCTCTGCTTGTTATGGTTCCGTCACCTTCACTTCTGGTAAATGCCGTGCCGTCAGATATAAGGGCGCCAACCACCCCATTTTACAGCAATGGCCGCACGCGCATCTTGCGGGCAAACTGTTGCCGGAAGGCGGGGCAT
Organism: Pseudorhodobacter sp.; assembly: GCF_030452865.1. GTDB lineage: Bacteria > Pseudomonadota > Alphaproteobacteria > Rhodobacterales > Rhodobacteraceae > Pseudorhodobacter. Next base: position 444 of record NZ_JAKDLJ010000441.1, on the reverse strand, counting down.
TGGCGCGATAACATTCGCCTGGAAACTGAAAATTGGTGCGTAGGTTTCACGAATGAACGCCGCTGAGAACGGGGGAATTAGCTGACACACCGGCCTCTTTTCGCATACCCGTCCATCATCTGTTCAAAAATATCCTCGCCGAAGGCCGGATTTTCGTCTGAAAATCTATACCGGCAATCTAATCCGTCAAATGCCGTGCAATCTGGCGCAACATGCCGTGAAACGTCGCCGTTTCCGCCTTGGTCAGCCCCAACCGCGCCCACATATTGCGCAAGGATTGCTTCATCCCCGGCACTTTCGCGGGCGGGTAAAAGAACCCCGCCGCTTCCAGTTTTTCCTCAAAATGATCACCAAGTTTCTCGATCTCGATGCGGCTGGCGAAATCCGTGCGGTTGAACACCATTTCCTCGGGCGCAACGTCACCGGTCTGCCGCTGCCACTCAT
>NZ_JAKDLJ010000440.1 GCF_030452865.1 Pseudorhodobacter sp. | reverse complement strand
GCGCACCGACAGAAGCGCGTAAAGCGCGTAGGACTGGAACACCATCGCAATGCCGCGTTGTGCAGGCGGGACGTTGTTCACCACCACACCGTCAATCTGCAATTCGCCGCCGGTAATCCGCTCCAATCCCGCGATCATGCGCAACAATGTGGATTTACCGCAACCGGAGGGGCCGACGAAAACGATCAATTCCCCCTGAGCGATGTCGAGGTTGATGTTGGTAAGCACCTTCACCTCGCCATAGGCTTTTTCGATATTGGTCAGTTTCAGGTCAGCCATGGTTCCCTCCTTCGGGCGTCATTGCTTGATTGCAAGGTAAACCTGCCATGGTCCAAGATTAAGTTTATTATGCAATGATTTACTTTCATGGAAAGAAACGGCTTTCCACTTCCCTTCCGGCACAGCAACTCCAATCGTTTCATCGCCTAGATTGAAGGCGCAAAACAGCACCTCATCCGCATCCTGTCGCATGAAGGTCAGCAAATCGCCATTGGCAACCATATCGAATTGCGCGCCTTTTTTCAGCGCAGAATGGGAATGGCGCAAGGCCAAAACCGCCCGGTAATGCGCGAATAGGCTGTCTTCGCCTTTCGCGTCAGGGCCGACTTTGCGCAAATGCTCTGGCGGGACTGGAAGCCACGGTTTTCCAGTGGTAAAGCCGCCGGTCTGGTTGTCCGCCCGCCAGACCATCGGGGTGCGGCAGCCATCGCGGCCTTTGAACTCCGGCCAGAATTCCTTGCCGTAAGGGTCTTGCAGGTCTTCAAAGGCAATCTCCGCCTCTGGCAAGCCCAGTTCCTCGCCCTGATAAATGCAGGCGGAGCCGCGCATGCACATCAACAGCGTCGCATAAGCCTTTGCTGCATCAACGGAAAGGCCCCAACGGGAGATGTGTCTGGGCACATCATGGTTGGAAAACGCCCAGCAAGCCCAACCATCGGGTGCGGCAGCCTCCAACGCCTCGAAAGTCTCTGCAATGCGGGTCGGTGTCAGCTTGTCTTTCGCCAAAAACTCAAAGGCATAGCACATCTGCATTCGGTCATTGCCGCGCGTATACTCTCCAAGGATTTCCAGACCGCGTTGCGCATCGCCGACCTCACCCACAGCGGCAGCATTGTAGGGCCGCATAACGGCGCGGAGTTTCTCAAGAAAAACAACGTTCTCCGGCTGGCTTTTGTCAAAAAGATGCATTTGGTGATTGTATGGGTTCACTGCAGGCGCGGTATCGGCGTTGCGTTGGTCGACGGCCAAGCCCGGATTGTCGCGCAAGTATCTGTCGTGCATGTAGAAATTGATTGTATCAAGCCGGAACCCGTCGACCCCGCGCTCCAACCAGAACCGCGCCACATCCAGTAAAGCGTCCTGCACCTGCGGCTCGTGAAAATTCAGGTCGGGTTGGGAGGTCAGGAAATTGTGCAGGAAATACTGCTCTCGCCGCGCGTCCCATTGCCACGCCGACCCACCGAAGATCGAGAGCCAGTTGGTCGGCGGCGTGCCGTCCAGTTTCGGGTCGGCCCAGACATACCAATTGCTGCGCGCATTGGTACGGTTCGCGCGACTTTCCCGGAACCATGGGTGCTGATCGGAAGTATGCGAGAGCACCAGATCAATCATCACCCGTAAGCCCAGATCATGTGCGGTTGCCACCACCGCGTCAAAATCGGCCAGAGTGCCGAACATCGGATCAACATCGCAATAATCCGACACGTCATAGCCAAAATCCTTCATAGGTGAGGTAAAGAACGGGCTGATCCAGATTGCATCAGCGCCAAGCTCTGCGATATGCGGCAGGCGCTGCACGATGCCGACAAGGTCACCAATACCATCGCCATTGCTGTCTTGAAAGCTGCGGGGATAGATTTGATAGATCACCGCACCGCGCCACCAATCGGTATCGACGCCGCCCGTCTCATGCGTTGTTTTCTGCATCCTTACCACCTTGTTTTCGTCACTTCACTGATCCGGCCAACAGGCCACGGACCAGATATTTCTGCATCGCAAAGAACACAATCAACGGCACGACAATCGTGATGAAAGCCGAAGTTGCAAGGACTTCCCAATCGCCGCCAAGCGAGCCCATCATGTATTTCAGCAACCCGGTCATCACCAGTTGGTCCGACGAATTGCCCAGAAAGACCAGCGCCACCAACAGGTCATTCCAAGTCCAGAGAAACTGAAACGTGGCGAAGGAGGCGAGCGCGGGAAGGACAGCGGCAGGATGATTTTCAGGAAAATCTGGAACTCCGTCGCGCCATCGACGCGCGCACTTTCGATGATCTCCCTCGGCAGGCCGACCATGTAATTGCGTAAAAGATAGATCGCGAGCGGCAGACCGAATCCGGTATGTGCGAGCCAAATGCCGATATAACTTTTGCCGATTCCGATATCATTATGCAGCTTCAACAATGGGATAAGCGCAAGCTGCAATGGCACCACCAGCAACCCGACCACCGCAGCAACGATCAAAACCCGCCCCGGAAATTCCATCCACGCAAGCGCGTAAGCGGCAAAGGCGGCAACCAGAATCGGGATCACGGTGGCAGGGATGGAGACCGTCAGCGTGTTCATGAACGCACGACCCAAACCTTCGGCCTTCAACACGCGACCATAGTTCTCAACGGTGAACCGCGCCGGCGTCACGGATTGCGCAAATATCCGCATCCCACGCGCGCCTTCCATCGCAGTCGGTGAGGTGATCTTGAAATCCCCATTCGCGGCAACCGTCAGAGTTTCGCCGTCGCGCGTTTCAGCGTTGCTGCCCGCCTCATACGCGCCGGGCTCACGGATTGAGGTGCCAAAGCTGGTAACCTTGCCCGCCCC